>NZ_MKRN01000058.1 GCF_001896955.1 Nitrobacter sp. 62-13
TGCAGTTCGCCGGCATCGCGCCGAAGTGAGGTTGCCATGAGTATCAATGCAACAGCCCGTTCGCTTCTGCTGACCGAATTCGTGTCGGCTTTCTTCCTTACCATGCGCTATTTCTTCAAGCCGAAGCCGACCATCAATTACCCCTTCGAGAAGAATCCGATCTCGCCGCGCTTTCGCGGCGAGCATGCGTTGCGCCGCTACCCCAACGGCGAGGAGCGCTGCATCGCCTGCAAGCTGTGCGAGGCGATCTGTCCGGCGCAGGCCATCACCATCGAGGCCGGCCCGCGCCGCAACGACGGCACGCGGCGCACCGTGCGCTACGACATCGACATGGTGAAGTGCATCTATTGCGGATTGTGCCAAGAGGCCTGTCCGGTCGACGCCATCGTCGAGGGGCCGAATTTCGAATTCGCGACCGAGACCCGCGAGGAACTCTATTATGACAAGGCCAAGCTGCTCGCCAACGGCGACCGCTGGGAACGCGAGATCGCGAAAGCGATCGAGCTCGACGCGCCGTACCGGTGAGGTGAGGGCATGATCCTTCCCGCGCTGTTCTTTTATCTGTTCGCCGGCGTGTGCGTCGCGTCCGCCGCGATGGTCATCATCTCGCGCAATCCCGTGCATTCGGTGCTGTTTCTCATTCTGGCGTTCGTCAACGCCGCCGGACTGTTCATCCTGATGGGTGCGGAATTTCTCGCGATGATCCTCATCGTGGTCTATGTCGGCGCGGTCGCGGTGCTGTTCCTGTTCGTCATCATGATGCTCGACGTGGATTTCGCCGAACTGCGCGAAGGCTTTCTCGAATACCTGCCTTTCGGCATGGTGATCGCGGCCATCTTCCTGCTGGAACTGTTGCTTGTGGTCGGTGGCTGGACCCTCACGCCGACGGTCACGAAGTCGATCACGGCGGCCATTCCGGGCGAAGTGAGCAACACCGAGGCGCTCGGCCTCGTGCTCTATACGAAGTACATTCATTATTTCCAGCTCGCCGGCATGGTGCTGCTGGTGGCGATGATCGGCGCCATCGTGCTGACGCTGCGGCACAGGGAAAGCGTCAAGCGGCAGGACATCAATGTCCAGAACGCCCGGACGCCCGAGATGGCGATGCGGGTGCGCCAGGTCGCCTCCGGGCAGGGACTGCAGGACGCTGACGCGGCGGAGTGGGTGAAATGACGATCGGGCTCGGTCACTATCTGGCGGTCGGCGCGATCCTGTTTACGCTCGGGATTCTCGGCATCTTCCTCAACCGCAAGAACATCATCGTCATCCTGATGTCGGTGGAGCTGATCCTGCTGGCGGTCAACATCAATCTGGTGGCGTTCTCGGTGTTCCTGGGCGACATCGTCGGACAGGTGTTTACGCTGTTGGTGCTCACGGTCGCTGCGGCGGAGGCTGCGATCGGCCTTGCTGTTCTCGTTGTCTATTTCCGCAACCGCGGCTCGATCGCGGTTGAGGACGTCAATCTGATGAAGGGCTGAAGCATGATCCGGAAAAGCGAGGACCGGCTCTTTCCGACCAATGGATCCATTGGCCGCGGGGTCATGCTGCACGAGGTGAGTGCATGATCGAGGCAATCGTCTTTTTGCCGCTGATCGGCGCGATCCTCGCCGGGCTGATTGCACTGGTGGGCGCGCATCGGCGCAACCCGAGCGGCGACACGGTGGACCATCACGGCGACCATGGTCATGCGCACGCGGCGACAGCGCATGACGATCATGGACACGGCGACGACCACGGCCACGATGACCATCACGTCAGCGAACCACCGGCGGCGGGATCGCGCGCCGCCGAGCTGATCACGACCGGCCTGCTGATCGCGTCCGCGGCCCTGTCATGGATGGCGCTGGTCGACGTCGGCTTCATGCATCACGACGCGCGGATCGCGCTGTTCTCGTGGATTTCCTCCGGCGATCTCCAGGTCGGATGGTCGTTGCGGGTCGATACGCTGACGGCGGTGATGCTGGTGGTCGTCACCACGGTGTCGTCGCTGGTGCACTTTTATTCCATCGGCTACATGGACGAGGATCCGAACCGTCCGCGCTTCTTCGGCTACCTGTCGCTGTTCACCTTCGCGATGCTGATGCTGGTGACGTCGGACAACCTGGTCCAATTGTTCTTCGGCTGGGAAGGCGTCGGTCTCGCCAGCTATCTGCTGATCGGCTTCTGGTATCAGAAGCCCTCGGCGAATGCGGCGGCGATCAAGGCGTTCGTGGTCAACCGGGTCGGCGACTTCGGCTTCTCGCTCGGCATCTTCGCGGTGTTCATGCTGGTCGGCTCGACCGATTTCGACACCATCTTCGCGGCGGCGCCGGGCCTGACCGGAAAGACCATCCACTTCCTCGCCTGGGACGTCAACGCGCTGA
>NZ_MKRN01000059.1:0-2332 GCF_001896955.1 Nitrobacter sp. 62-13
TTCGCAAGGGCATTGAGCGAGCCCGTGCCAACGATGCGGCGCGTGCCCGTGCCTTGGAGACATGGCTCTCAACGCTCGTGCAATCCTTCAACGAGCGTATTCTGCCCATCGATCAGACGGTTGCCGATGAATGGGGCCGCATGAGCGCCAAGCGTTCGGTGTCGACGATCGATGCGCTGCTCGCGGCCACTGCCAAGGTGCACGGCATGACGTTCGCGACGCGTAACGTCGCCGACATTGCGGATCTGGGGGCGACGGTTATCAATCCTTTCGAAGTAAAAGTTTAAGCGATCCGACGCGCAGACGATTTAAGGGGCGACTACGATGGACGTAACACCGATCAAGACCAGGCGGGACTATCGTCGTGCGCTCAAGGAAATCGAAGGGCTCATGGATGCGAAACGGCGTACGCCTGAGGGCGACCGGCTCGACGTGCTAGTCGCGCTGGTCGAGGCCTGGGAAGCCAAGCACTACGATCTGCCCGACCCGATCGAGGCTATCAAGTATCGAGCAGAAAGGCCTCGAGCCCCGTGACCTTGTGCCTTACATCGGCACTCGCAATCGCTTCTATGAAATGCTCAATCGCAAGCGGCCGCTGACGCTACGGATGGTGTGACGCGAGATCGAACAGGAGGTCGCGCTGCGCGCCGCATAAAAATGGAGGCCAACGCTGGCACCCCTGATCTTCAGGCTGGCGTGCGCGCGCCTCTCGCGAGCATGGCAGAAAACTACCTCTCCGGCCGCGAAACTGTCCATCCAGAAAATTCGCCTCGGCTGCTTTTCCGTGAGACATTTTTCGCAGAGCCGCGTCAGGCTGCATTGGACAACGCGCGCACGCGCGCGCGCAGGAAACGGCGGGACCATTTGCGGGGTAGCGGACGCTTGTCGAGTCGCCAGACGATCACGCTCAATGCATACTCCCAGCGGCGATGCGCGGTCGCCCGCGCAATGCCGAACCGCTGACAGATCGTTCGCCAGCGCGCGCGCTCCGCGCGCATCCAGACGAGTCTGGCCTCATCCGGTTCGAGCCAGACAAGCCATCCAAGCGTTTCCTCCATGCGGCTGATGGCAGCGGGGGCGGGCGGCGGGCGACGCAACCGCGGCGGTTCCTGACCGACGAGGTCGGCGAACTCGCGCACGATGCTTGGCCACAGATTGTAATGGCCTTGCACCTTGACCGGCGGCAGCCGCTTCATGACGTCAGCCGCTTCGTAAAGCCGCTCTTCCACCTGTTTGCGTGTCCATTCAGCCATGGCGCACATCCTTCGTGTCTCGTTTGCCGTAGAGTTTTCTGCCGAGCTGCCGGATCAGTTCACGCTCCGGCCAGGTGAGCCGCTGATCGTCCTCGCTGACCACCAGGATGCCGTGCTCGTGCCAGCCCTCGCACTTGACGTCTTCGGGCGGACGCCGGTGGCCGCCGTATCCCTTGGGCATCCACCTCATGGCTGCGCCTCGCGAGCGATGAGGTCGGCAAGCGCACCAATGACGGAGGCAGGCGTCTTGCCGTCGCCGAGCCGTCCCATGCTGTTGGCAAGCGCCGTGGGTTCGACGCCGTGCTGCAGCAGAAGCGAGAGCGCGATGCAGGCATCGTCGAGGATGCCGTCCATGGCGGAGCCAACCTTGGCGCCGTGGGTGAACACCTCGCCGATGCGGCCGGTGTTCGGGTCGAAGCCGAACGTCACCGCATAGGACTGGCAGTCGTGCACGAACGTGGTCGTGACGCTGGGCCGGCGATCGGGAAGACGCTGTCGGCTCATGGCGCGCCTCCCAAGTGCAATGAGGCATCGAGGGCGCGCCGCATCACGGCACCCCCTTCAGCCAATCGGGGGACTCATTCAGCGGGGAACGTGGGGAACGTCCGTTTTGACGTTCCCCACCATGTTCCCCGGTGCAAGTGTCTGAACTGTCACCGTTTTGGGAACGTGGGGAACGTTGGGAACGTGTTTGCTCCTCTTTTATATTATTTTCGTCGTTTTCCTTGAACGCACACGCGCGTAGGTCAGAAAAACGTTCCCCACGTTCCCCACGTTCCCCAACGCCTTTTCTATCAATGGGATAGGCGTGGGAACGTTGAGGGGAACGTTGCTGCAAAACGGCCTGACGTTCCCCTTTTTCGGCGTCGGACGGGTCCGGAAAACGTTCCCCACGTTCCCCATGTTCCCCTTCGAGGGTGAGCTGCCAGCGCTGCGCCTGATGGAGCACGCCGGTTGCCCGGATGCGCACTTTCAGTCCGGCGACGTCGAACACCCGGTCGCGCATGCGCGCGAGCGCCTTGCCGAGCCGCGTGCGCTGAGACCGGTCGCCGCCCTTGCCGAGCGGCAGGGGCGGCTCG
>NZ_MKRN01000059.1:2375-4132 GCF_001896955.1 Nitrobacter sp. 62-13
TGCCCGACGAATACGCGCCAGACCGCGCCCTCGCCGTCGGAGGCGTCGAGCATCTCGTCGATGTTGCTGAGGAAGCCTGGAACCCCGATCGCTTCGAGCAGACCGCCCATGACGGCGGCCCAGGCTTCGAAGCTGCCGATGTGCTTAGCTCCGCGCGGCATGCCCGCCGCGATCCAGCCGCGGCAGAGCGACAGGCAGGCGGCGACGAGGTCCGCCCGGTTGGCGTTAACCCAGCCAATGAGGTCGGGATGGCGGAAACCTTTGCGCCGCCAGGGCTGGTCGACGCGGGCGTCGAGCCGGATGCGCACAAGACGGCGCGCCATCTCGCCCGAGAACTCGGGATTATTGCCGGTGGCGATCCAGATGCAGCGGACCGGCAGCCGCGTCGTCTCCGAAGCGCCGAGCACGCGGTCTTCCCAGAACGGCGCGGTGAGCGCGGCCGCGAGCGCCGAAGAGTCGAGCGGACGGCGCAGATTGTCGATCAGCACGACCGACGGGATCTGGCGCAGCTTGGCGGTCAGACGCTTGCGCCATTCCTCGTCGTCGCTGCCCTCGACCATGACGCTGGCGCGGCAGCCGGTCGCGATCACCGAAATCGCGTCCACCATCAAGGTCGCGCCGGTGCCTTGGGTTGGCTTCTCGACCAGGTGCAGCGGCGTCGGCCCGTCGATCATGGCGCGCACGAAGCCGACAAGCAGCAGCGCCAGCGCGTGTGCCCGCTCGGCCTCGCCGGTGAACGGAAACTCGCCCAGGAGATCGTCGAGCAGCAATGACCGCGCCGCCGTGATATCTGCGGGCGTCGGCTTCATGGCGATGGGCGGCAGGACGAAGTCCTTGGGCGGGTCGTAAAGGAGACGCGCCGCCGGATGGTAGCCGGGTTCGGTTATGAGATCGCCGTCGCGGCCGAACACCGGCGTGGTGACGATGCCGGCGAGCACTGGCAGTGCCGGATCGGGCGTGGCGAGGATCGACTTGATCACCGCCAGGGGCGGATGAGCCGGGACGAGTTCGCCTTTGCGATTAATCTTTCGCCAGTCGACGAGCTGGGCGAGGACCGGGCGCAAGCGATCCTCGGTGAGCGGCTTTGCCATAGGCAGGCCGTCGTCGTCGCGCACCACCCAAGTCGGGCATCCGGCGGCACGGAACAACCAGGGCGGATTGTTGGCGGCGAGCAGGATTCGCCAGGCCTGCGAGACCGCACCGGCGAGATCGCCGTTGTCGGCGCGCAGTTGCGGTCGCGCGTTCTCGGGCAACGAGAGACCGATTGGCCTGTGGGTGCCGCTGTCGACGACGAGGGCCATGCTTTCGTCGCTGCCTTGGCCGTTCCACTCGACCGCCGACTCAACGACCCTACGCACGGCATCGACGCCTTCGCGCACCAACAAATCATTGAAGTCCTCGCCTTCCTTGGGCGGCATGGCGATGAAGACGCGCCGGCCTTCGGCATGCAATCGGGCGGCAGCGGCCGCTGCGGCACGTGCACCGGCGCCGGAAGGATCGTGGTCGGCAAGAAGCACGACCTTCCGCGCTTCCGCGGGTAGCACCACCTGTTCAAGGTTGGAGGTCGAGAGCGTGGCCCAGACCGGCAGGCGTGCGCAGGCCATCATCACCGAGAGCGCGGTCTCGATGCCCTCGGCGAGTCCAACGACGTGATCGTCCGTCAGATTGGCAAGACGCACGGCGCCGCCCGCGACCGAGGCCAGCATCTTGCGCGGGTTATCGACCGGCGCTTTGGCAGTCCCGTCGTCGGCGAGATA
>NZ_MKRN01000059.1:4162-4418 GCF_001896955.1 Nitrobacter sp. 62-13
ACAGAAGGTCCGTGCAGTCCGGAGCTGATAATCCGCGGGAAGCAAGGTAGCGCTCTCCCAACGTGCCTGCGAGCGGCACGGCCTTGGAGAGGATATGGTCGATCTCGCGCACCTGGTCGGCCTGCTTGGACGAGGGCTTGGTGGCGACCCGCTTCGGCTGCGGGCCCGCCCTGGTCAGCTCGGCCGCGTAGATGATGAGTTCGCGACCGCTACGATGGATGGCGTGCTCCAGCGTATTGATGGGGCCGCCTCCCTC
>NZ_MKRN01000059.1:4464-5269 GCF_001896955.1 Nitrobacter sp. 62-13
GCAATCACGCAGGAGCCGTTCTTGCGCGGCGCATCGCCCCGGATATTGGCCAGCCGCCATTCATCGCCTACCCGCCGGCCGTTCGGGAAGTGCCGCGGCACCCAATGCTCGGCGGTCGCGCGCAGCCGCGCGACGATTTCGTCGAGGTCGAACCGTTCGGACGATCGCGGAAGTTCTCCCTCGTTGAGGTCGAGCATCGGCGCCTCAATCGAGCAGCACGAGACCGCGCTCGGCGCGGGTGATCGCGGTGTAGAGCCAGCGGGCGCGATCTTCGGCGGTGCGGCCAAGGCCGTCGTCGTAGACGATGATGTTCTCCCACTGCGAGCCTTGCGCCTTGTGGCAGGTGATGGCCCAACCCCAAACCGCCTCGATGATGGTCTTCTTCTTCCAGTGGTCGCGACGCTCGCGCTCCGGATCGGGCGTCACGTGGTCGTCGAAGTACCCCTTGTAGATGCGGAAGCGCTCGCGTGCTCCGTTGGTGCCACCGATCTTCTGCCCGTCCTCAGTGGTGACGACGGCGGTGAACGAAATCTCGTCTTCGTCCTTGACCTCGGTGAGATCGAGGAACATGCCGTTGACGAGCCCGAGATCGTTGCGGTTCTTGAGGCAGATGATCTTCTCGCCCTGGCCGGTCGGATAGACGCCGTCGAAGCCGGACGCCCGTTTCATGGCGAGGTTGAGCTGCAGGCGCGTGGCGTTTCGGCCGCAGATCACCTGGCCGCCGCGCAGCATCTGTTCTGGCGCCACATCGAGCCTGCGCATCTTCCAGACGAATTCATCGTGCGCGCCGTAGGGGATGGATTTG
>NZ_MKRN01000059.1:5403-5830 GCF_001896955.1 Nitrobacter sp. 62-13
GACGAGCAGCTTGGCTTCGCGCAACATAGATTGCTCGTTCAGGACAAAGCGCGGCTTGTGGATGTCGGATAGCCGCAGTTCGAGCGAGCGCAGCTGCAACTCGGCGAACAGGCGCTCGGCCGCAGCCAGGGACACGAGCTTCGCCTTGAGATCGGCAATCTCCTCCTTGACCTTCTCGATCTCGGCGGGCGTCGCCTCGGAGACGCGGTAGATCAGGGAGTGGATGGTCGAGGCCGGCGTGCCTTTGCGCGTCATCACCAGCGCCGCCTTGCCGGTGAAGGCGGCGTAGAGCACGCCGTCACTCGCACCCGTTTCGAGGCCAAGCTCGGCAATGGCGTGCCGGGTGATGGTGGTCTTGCCGGTGCCGGCATAGCCGAACACCCGGAACACCTGCTGCGCAGCGGTGCGGTTCGTCCACCAGTCCTTG
>NZ_MKRN01000059.1:5967-6603 GCF_001896955.1 Nitrobacter sp. 62-13
CGCAGGATGTCGACGGCCTTGTCGGAAAGCGCCTGCGCTTCAGCGGGATCGAAGGAGACCACCTCGTGGTGGAGCGCCTGGCTGTCCTTGTTCAGCGTGCTGAACAGCGTGACGCCGATCTCCATATAGGCCATGTAGATCTGGACCTGCGCAAAATAGAGCGGCTTTGAGGTGCGCAGGCCGCGCTTAACAATGTCGTTCCAGGACTTGGCGTTGAGGGCCTTGTGCTCCCACAGTGCCGGCCAAGGCACGCCGATGTCGGGGCCGGCAACGATCACGCCGTCGATATGACCGCGCAGCCGCCCGCCAGCCGCCGCAAAGCCGAACTGGCTGCCGTCGCGCCGCTGCGTCCGCAGATCGAACCCCGCAGCGCGCAGCCATACGATCGACAACGCCTCGTACCGGTGGCCTGCTTCGAACACCCGCAGCATGGCGCCGTCGAGGTCGTGACCGTCATCCGGTGGCGTATGGGTGATTTCGTAGGCGAGCCGGCGGCAGCAAGGCTCTCCCAGCCTCGAGGCACCGAGGTAATCGCGCTCGGGCTGCTCGCGCCGAGCCATCAAAAGAGCAGCATCGATCAGCGTGTTGACGCGCTGCGTCACGGATATCTCGCACGCGCCGATGCCGTACACATAT
>NZ_MKRN01000059.1:6645-7963 GCF_001896955.1 Nitrobacter sp. 62-13
AAAATGGAATGTCGTCGTTAAGTGTTTCGCGATGCATGGCGGCCTGGAAACCGTCGACACAAGCCTCGATGATGCGATCGATCTCGTTGGCCGATCGGTCATGGAACGGCGCCATCAATCCGAGCTCGGTCAGCACCTCCGCAAAATTGCGGCGTGCCGCCTTGATCGCCTGCGTTTCCAGCTCGGTCTTGTCGATCATGCCGTGGTTCCTCTTGGCGATTGCGGCGCCGGCGTTGAGGCAGCGCAGCGAGCAGAAGGCGAAGGTCGGATATCGGTCGGGGCGCAGCTGGTGCGTGTAGTAGAAGCCGCGCGCCTCTCGACTGCAGAGCGCGCAGGCTCTCAGCCCATGAGCAGCGTCGAGAGCTTCTGCGACTCGGGTTCGCCGGGTGCCTCCGCGATCCGCTGCGACGCCAGCACGATGAAGCGGCTGATGGCGTTCTGCGCCAAGGCTTCGAGCTCGGGCATGGTCAAAGAGCGGATTGGCTGATGCAGCCGTCCTCTTCCTTCGAGCCATTCGCCGATCGCCTTGGCCGCTTCATGCGCAACGTGCGCCTGCCATTCGTCGTCGGTCATGGTTCAGCCGTTGAGCCATGCCGGGCCTGGCTGCTTTGCCGCCGGCGCGCCAGCGCCGGACGCCGGTTGCGACCAGGCGGGTGCACTGGGTGCCTGCGATGACCGTGGTGCAGCCGGGGGCTGGCCGCCTGGGGCTGCGCCTTGCGTCCAAGCGGGCTGCGCGGCCGCGGCCTTGCTGCCGGCGCCGCGCGAGCGGCTCGGGCTCGCCGGCACGTCCTTGCCATCCATAACGAGCTTCCATTCCTTCTCGTTCGGCAACACCACGCGGTCGAGACGGTTCTGATCGCTGTAGCGGGCGTCCTCGCTCGCCTCGACCTTGATCTTGGCGACGAAGGTGATGCCGTTGAGGTCGGCAAGACCGCGCAGGATGCGCTTCTGCTTGGCTACCTCGCTCATGTCCTGCGGGTCGAGGCCGAGCGCGCTGTCGATCATGGCGCGGAAGGTGCTTTTCGAGATCTTCCAGGCGATCGAGACGCCGTTCTCGTCAACCTTTCCGCCCTGCACGGTGAACATCTGCCAAAACTTGCGCTTGGCATGCGGTCCCTCCGCCACGGTGAATTCGCAGTCGAGCATGCGCACGTCGCTTGACGGATCCTTGGGCGCCTTGAGCAGCGCTTGGTCGATCTCGCTCTGGCCGTCGACTCCGCCTGGGCGGATGCTCATGGTGACCTTGGCGAAGGTGCCATCGGGAATGAGTTCGCCGCTCTTCTGCGGCTCGGCATCGTTCATGTCGAACATGATGGTC
>NZ_MKRN01000059.1:7996-9609 GCF_001896955.1 Nitrobacter sp. 62-13
TGAGGTCGAGGCGGCCGGAACGATCCTTGCCCGGCAGGCCGAAGGGGTTGGCCGCCTGGCAGACGAAGCGGCGCACCTCGCCGCGCTCGGGCTCGTGGCGCCACGCGTCGCCATCTGCGGTGAACCGGCTCATGGAGATCACTTGGTCGACGATGCCGGGGAGCTCGCGGGCGGCCTTGCCGCCTTCCATCTGCGGCTGCCAGGTGACGCGATTGAACTCATCGGTGATGCGCTCCAGGATGCCGACGAAGATGACGGTGCGGCCGGGCGCATGCTGCAGGTGCTTCAGGAGCCCGATGGTTTCCCGTGCCAAGAGGCCGTAGGCGCCGCGGGTGTCGGGTTTGCCGGTCCGCTCGGATTGCGCCTCGGGCCGCGTCTTCGCCCACACCATGGCGAGCCGCGTCAGATCGGTGATCGAGTCCACGAAGATGATGCGCTTGCCGGCAATCATCCGGACCAGGTCGGGATAGGTGTCGACCAGGTGCCGGTAATGGCTCTCGCAGAAGAACGTCTTCTCGTCGGCCGCCGGATTGACGCCGCCGATCAGGCAGCCGATGTCGAGCGCATCGGCGAAGCTGCGCACCGGAATGCTGTCGCCCGGCCAGTCCTGGACCGACTTCATGCCGGCCTCCAGATCGATGCAGAGCGTATCCGCCGGCGGCAGGGTCTTGAGCAGCGAGGTCTTGCCGACCCCCGAGGGCCCGAAGATCGCCATCGTGGTCTTGGCATGAGCTTCGGCGAGCCGCTGATCGGCGGTAATGATGCGCAGCGCCATCAGCAGCCTCCTCCGGAGATCGCATCGACCGCGCGGTCGGAACCAAGCGCACCGGCCTGGCGAGCCATGTTGTAGAGCTTGCGCAGCGCATGCAGCCGGTCGCCAACGGCGTTGAATTCCGCCTCCGCCCCGAGCATCGCGAACGCGATGTCGTCGAGCGTAGCGTCCTGGATCGCCTTGACGGCGGCCGGCCGCTGTCGGGCTTCGAGCGCCGGGATGGATACGGTGTCGGGCAGTGCTTCGAGCCAGATATGGCGCTTGCGCAGCGCGGCCACTGCAACTGACGTGGTCATTGGGCGACCTCTTCGTTGGTGCTGAGGTGAAATCTCGGCTTGGCTTGGTTGCGGCCCATCACGCGACCTCCGCCAAGAGCAGCGATGAGAGCGAGGCCGAGGCCTGTTTCGGCTTCGAGCGCGCGATGGCGAGATAGCTGTAGTCGTCGGCGCCGTGGCGGCGCTGAACGAGATGGATCAGCTTCTGCTCGCTCGCCCACCAGGCGCGGCGCGCGACGCGCATGAGTTCGGCGCGCTCGCGCTCGGTCAGGCGCTTGGCTTGCGAGAACGTGTCCAGAGCGAGAAAGCCGCGGTAGTACTCCAGCGCCTCGCCGGGCGCGGCTTGGCCGATCCAGCCGCACAGCTCTGTCTCGGTGAGGCGGAGCTTGTGCGGAGGGAATTGGACAACGGTGATCATGTCGGTCTGTCGGTCGCTCATCAGATGAGCTGCTCTCTTGAGTCGAGCCGCCTGCTGCTGTCGCATTCCGGATAACTCGATCGGCATCGGGCTCAAATTCGAACGTTTTCGCGGCGCTTCTCTCAGCGAAGTCGTGCGCGTTGGAGCG
>NZ_MKRN01000060.1 GCF_001896955.1 Nitrobacter sp. 62-13
CAGTCGAACGTGCCGGCGTCGACGATGATGCCGCCGAGCGAGTTGCCGTGGCCGCCCAGGAATTTCGTGAGCGAGTGAAGCACGATGTCCGCGCCATGCTCGATCGGCCGGATGAGATAAGGGCTCGCCATCGTGTTGTCGACGATCAGGGGGACTCTCGCCTTGCGCGCCACCGCGGCGACGGCCTCGATATCGGTGATCGAACCTCGCGGGTTGGCAATGGATTCGATGAAGATCGCCCGCGTTCGCGGCGTGACCGCCTGCTCGAAGGATTCAAGTTCGTCCGGGTCGGCCCACGCCACGTTCCAGCCGAAGCTCTTGAAGGCGTGGGTGAACTGGTTGATCGATCCGCCATAGAGCTTGCGCGAGGCGATGACCTCGTCGCCGGGTTTCATGAGTTGCTGAAGCGTGACGACCTGCGCGGCGTGTCCCGAGGCCACCGCCAGCGCCGCGGTGCCGCCTTCGAGTGCTGCGACGCGTTCCTCCAGCACCGCGTTGGTCGGATTGCCGAGGCGGGTGTAGATGTTGCCGAAGGCCTGCAATCCGAACAGCGACGCTGCGTGGTCGGCGTCGTTGAAGACGAACGACGTGGTCTGATAGATCGGCGTCGTGCGCGCGCCTGTGGTCGGATCGGGCTGCGCGCCGGCGTGGACGGCAAGCGTTGCAAAGCCGGGGATGCGATCGGTCATCTCATGTCCTGTTTCGGTCGGAGGTCATTCCGCTAAAGTGTTTTCGATGCTGATGGGATCATGCGCCGCCGTCAAGGCGCTACGGAAGGCTTTGCCGGTTTCGGCATGCGGCCTTGAGGCACGGCAAGGCTGAAGGGAGGCTTATGCGCTCACGCCGGGTCGCTTCTGTCCTTGGCGGCGCGGTCGGCGGCCAGCGTGCTGCCGCCGCCGACGCTGACGCGGTTGAGCGACAGCCGCTGGCCATGCACGGGCATCGGCGCGCGTTTCGAACTCAGCGTGCGCGAGTTGACGCCCATCCACGATATCTCCGACGACAGGCGGCCATATTCGATCTTCGGGCAGCGGTTCATCACCACCTTGATGCCGGCCGCCTCGGCTTTGGCCGCCGCCGCGTCGTCGCGCGCGCCAAGCTGCATCCAGATCACCTTCGGCAGCGGCGACAGCGTCAGCGCCTCCTCGACGATCGGCATGATGTGGCTGGAAGAGCGGAAGATATCGAGCATGTCGAACGGACGGCCGATGTCCTTGAGCGACGCAGCGAAGGGCTTGCCGACCAGGCTCTTGCCGACGTGGCCCGGATTGACCGGGATCATGTCGTATCCGCGCTCGGCGAGATACTTGAACGCGAAGTAACTCGGCCGCACGTTGACCGGCGAGGCGCCGACCATCGCGATGGTCTTCACGCTGTCCAGGATTCCACGGATGTAGCTGTCGTCGTAGGTGTCGTGGTTCATGCTTTACGTCAATCTGCTTTCTTTGGGTACATGGCCGGGCCTGTCCAGGCCATCCACGTCTTTCCGTGATTGATGCTCAAGACCGTGGATGCCCGGCACAAGGCCGGGCATGACGCCTGCGCTTTGCTTGTCTAACATTATTAGATTAGCGCGGACCAAGCCTCATCGATCTTTCCACTTCGGGTCACGTTTTTCGATGAAGGCGCCGATGCCCTCCTCGGCATCCCGGGCCATCATGTTCTCGGCCATGACCTCGGCGGCGTAACGATAGGCGTCAGCCAGGTTCATTTCGGCCTGCCGGTAGAAGGCGGCCTTGCCGAGCTTCACCACATAGGCCGATTTGCGCGCGACTTTCTGCGCAAGTTCCAGTGCGGCATCGCGCTCAAGCCCATCGGCGACCACGCGGTTGATCAGCCCCATCCGCTGTGCCGCCCTGGCGTCGACCGGCTCTCCGGTCAAAAGCATTTCCATGGCCTGCTTGCGCGCGATGTTTCGGGTCAGCGCCACCATCGGCGTCGAGCAGAACAGGCCGATGTCGACACCCGGCGTCGCAAAGCGCGCCTTTTCCGAAGCCACCGCGAGATCGCAGGTCGCAACGAGTTGACAACCGGCCGCGGTGGCGACGCCCTGCACGCAGGCGACCACGGGCTTCGGCAGTTGGACGATGGCCTGCATCATCGCGCTGCAGATCGTCATCACGTGCGCGAAATAGGCGCGGCCGCGATCGGGATCGGCGCGGTGCGCGGTCAGCTCCTTGAGGTCGTGGCCGGACGAGAACGCCGAACCGCCGGCGGCGATTACGACTGCGCGGATCGCCGGGTCGGCGCCGGCTGCGTCGATTGCCGCATGAAGTTCGCCGATCAGCCGCTCCGACAGGC
>NZ_MKRN01000061.1 GCF_001896955.1 Nitrobacter sp. 62-13
GTAGTTGACGCCCTTGATCTTGAACCACGTTGCGAGTGTCGCCGATGCGGTGGACGACATCGCCTTGGGCACCGCGAACGGACCCACCCGTTTCGGTCCTTTGCTTCGGGTGATGTCGGCCGCTTCCACGATCGTGCGCGCGGACGGGCCGCCGGAACCCATGATGATACCGGTTCGCTCGTTGGAGACGTCGCCGGGCTCCAGGCCCGAGTCGCGGATCGCCTGCTCCATCGCGACATGATTCCATGCCGCGCCCTCCGCCAGAAAACGCATCGCGCGGCGATCGACGACCTCGGCCGGATTGAGCGTCGGCGCACCCTGCACCTGCGAGCGAAAACCGAGTTCGGCATACTTGTCCGCGCGCGTGATGCCGGACTTGGCATCATACAGACTCGACAGCACTTCCTGAGTGTTGTTTCCGATCGACGAGACAATGCCCATCCCCGTGACGACGACCCGCCTCATGATCTCCTCGCACTCTGATTACGCTGTCTCATGAAGGCACCTCGTCAAAAATCCGAAACCCGCGTCGACCGGCCGAAGCCGTCCTCATTCATCATCGCGGGCTCTCATGCACCCGGCGCGGCATCCTGCTTGAACAGACCGACCTTCAAATCGCTCGCGCGATAGATAATATCGCCGTCGGCGGAAAGCCACCCGTCTGCAATCCCGAGCACCAGCTTCGAGCGCATCACGCGCTTGATGTCGACATTGTACACGACCTTGCTGATATGCGGCAGCACCTGACCGGTGAACTTCAGATCACCCAGACCCAGTGCGCGGCCACGGCCTTCGCCGCCGGTCCAGCCGAGATAAAATCCAACCATCTGCCACAGCGCGTCGAGGCCGAGGCAGCCGGGCATCACAGGGTCGCCCTTGAAGTGGCAGCCGAAGAACCAGAGATCCGGTTTCACGTCGAGTTCGGCGCGGATCAATCCCTTGCCGAATTCGCCGCCATCGTCGTTGATCTCGGTGATCCGGTCGAACATCAGCATCGGCGGCAACGGCAACTGGGCATTTCCAGGTCCGAACAGTTCGCCCCGGCCGCAAGCCAGCAAACCCTCATAATCGTAGCTGCTGCGCCGATCCTGCATCCTGTCTGGCCTTTCTTTCATCGAGGAGTGACGTTCCACGAGGCACGCGAAACGTGTGGCTTTCGCCTGAGACATGCGCCGGTTCCTGGATCGGCGCCGCGGGCTCTCTATCACAGGGTCCGGAGGGGGGCAAAGCGAGGCCGTCGTTCGGCTTGCACCGATCGCATGTCTTCCGATGCAGGCCACGAATCAAGGAAATGTTGGCGGACTTTTGATTCGTGCGCTGCCCGGGTCTGATGCTTGCTTGAGCGGTTTACCAAAGAAGGCCCTGCGACCGTCGGTCGCTGCGCTGTCGGCCCAAAAGGACCCTGATAGATCCTATCATACTGTATGTATTAGCAGTTTTTTGATTTGACCCGACGAAATCCGTTGCCGATAAGCTAGTTTGGAGCCGTTCTAGTTGCGAAAAACTTGCATCTAAGCACCCTTCTTTCTATAGTTTTCTTGCGGAAAGTCTATTGGCGTGAACAGCTTCGGGTGCATGGCGTGAGTACGAACGAAAATATCGTGATGGTGGCCGAGGAAGAACTCGAAGTTGCGGCGATCCGTCACGGACGCCAGCCGACACTGACGGGTTGCCCGTGGCATGACGTCAACGAAATGCTGCAGTCGGTTGGCTTGCGGCCGACACGGCAGCGCATGGCCCTTGGCTGGCTGCTGTTCGGCAAGGGCGCGCGCCATCTCACCGCGGAAATGCTCTACGAAGAAGCGACCATCGCCAAGGTTCCGGTCTCGCTCGCCACGGTCTACAACACGCTCAACCAGTTGACCGACGCCGGACTGCTGCGGCAGGTCAGCGTCGACGGCACCAAGACCTATTTCGATACCAACGTCACCTCGCATCACCACTTCTATCTCGAGAACAATCACGAGCTGGTCGACATCCCGGATCCGCATCTGGTGTTGCAGACGATGCCGAACATACCGGAGGGTTACGAGATCAGCCGTATCGACATGGTGGTGCGGCTGCGCAAGAAGCGATGATTCCCGTCTTGGCAATTTGATCGGTGTTCATCGTGCCCGGCCTTTCGCCGGGCATTTGTTTTTGCAACGGGCGGTCCAACCGAGATGATCCCCCGATGACGGCCGGATTATCTCAATCGATTTTTTCGTCGGCGTAGACGCCCCACAGCCGCTGCTGCTGGATCCAGCCGTCGAAACCATTCCCCGCAATATGGCACCATCCCGTCGCGCAATGCTTGACCTGCGCCACGACGCCGGCCTGCAGGCGGGCCGCCACCGCGCTCTGCGTATCGGCGCTGGAATAGAGCTGCGCCAGATCGTCCTTGGTCTTCATCGTAACGACCGCGGTGCGACGACCGGACAACAGCGAGTGATAGACCCAGCCCTCGGCGCCTTCCGAATCGCGGATGCGGCGCCAGTTCTCGAACTCGGCGGTGATTTCGACCGGCAGTCCGGCCTTGGTGTATATCCAGGCGACGTCGTTGTCCTTGGTCGGGCCGGCGCGGACGTTCACGTGATCGGACTTCAGGCTGACATAACGCGGAATCGGAAGCCCGCTCGTGGACAGCGCGGAATCCTTGGCGTTGGCGGCTGTTTCAAGGCCGGCCGCGCCAAGCATCGCGGCTGCGAACACCATGGACGTGAAAAGCCGTTTCCCCATCGTCACCCCCGCCCTTCGAGACCATTTCGCCGCCCGATCCCGGCCGGTCCGTGTTCCGGACCCGGGGTTCTTGTCTTGGCCCGGCCTTCTGCTAGAGAGGACCAGACACCCGGCGAACGGGAGCCTGGGAAACTTGCACGGAACATGCAAGCGCCCCCGGAAACCAAGGCGACAAACGCTGAGATCTGCAGGCGGCTGCAGTTTCGAACAAGCGGGTTAACGGGGACTGAACGGTCCATCGGACGAACCTGAATTCACCGGATTGCGCGACTGCTTCGGAGTCGTTTCGAGATCGCAACAAAAAACGCAACACTAGAGGGCAAGAGATGTCGGTAAAGAAGAAGCCTCTGGTTGTCGTCACGCGCAAACTGCCCGACTCGATCGAGACCCGCATGCGCGAACTGTTTGACGCGCGGCTCAATCTCGACGACCGGCCGATGACGCCGGAACAGCTCATCGACGCCGTCCGCACCGCGGATATCCTCGTTT
>NZ_MKRN01000062.1:0-2642 GCF_001896955.1 Nitrobacter sp. 62-13
TTCCTTTACGCTGTTCGTCTGTCATGTCCGCGATAGCAATTGCAGACCGCGTAAACCGGTCCGCGTTGCGAGCATCCGTCATTCACGGATATCCGGTCTTCATGTCGCTCGCGTTGGACTGTACCGTCATCCGCTTTCGCGGACGATGACTGTACGTTTGATGACCGTACGTTTAATGACGGTACGTTTGATGCGTTGTCTTCACGCGAAACCGGTACCCGCTTCGTTCGGAAACGCTATAGACATTCGGCATGTCGCTTTACTCGGACGCATCCAAAAACGAATTGCGCACGGCCGCGCTGGCTCGTCGCGATGGCTTGGGCGTGGAGCAGCGCGCAGCAGCGGCGCGTGCGCTCGCGGCCCGGATGCCGCCGCTCGAAATAACATCGTCGACCGTCGTCGCCGGCTACGCGCCGATCAAGAGCGAGATCGATCCGGTGCCGCTGATGCAGAGCCTTGCCGCGCGGGGCGCTGCGCTGGCGATGCCGGCGATTGCAGCGCGCAACGCCGCGCTCGTCTTCCGCGCGTGGAATCCGGGCGAGGCGCTGGTGCGCGGTGCGTTCGGAATTTTCGAGCCGCCCGCCACCGTGACCCAGGTCGTCCCGGATATCGTGCTGGTGCCGCTCGCCGCATTCGATCGCGCCGGTCACCGCATCGGCTATGGCGCGGGCTATTATGACCGCACGCTTGCGCAATTGCGCAACGGCGGGCCGGTCACCGCCATGGGTCTTGCTTTCGCGGTGCAGGAAATTCCGCAAGTGCCGGCATTGTCCCACGACGTCCGGCTCGATTATGTGCTAACCGAAGCCAAGCTTTTCAGCTTCGGAAAGTAGCTGCGTTGACATCGGAACAGTAAAGCCGTGCGTATTCTTTTCATCGGCGACGTCGTCGGCAAGACCGGACGAACCGCCATCAGCGAACATCTGCCGGCGCTCATTGCCCGGTGGAAGCTCGATCTCGTCGTCGTCAACGGCGAGAATGCCGCCGGTGGCTTCGGCATCACCGAGGCGATCTACCAGGAGTTTCTCGACGCGGGCGCCGATGCCGTCACGCTCGGCAACCACGCCTGGAATCAGAAAGAGGCGCTGGTGTTCATCGAGCGCGCGCCGCGGCTCATTCGCCCGCTGAATTTTCCGCGGCATACGCCGGGCCGCGGGGCCGCGCTGATCGATACGAGGGACGGCCGCCGCGCGCTCGTCATCAACGCCATGGCGCGCATCTTCATGGAGCCGCTCAACGATCCGTTCCGCGCCATCGAGCGCGAGCTGGATGCCTGTCCGCTGCGCGAGGCGGCGGACGCGATCGTCGTGGATTTCCACGGCGAGGCGACCAGCGAGAAGCAAAGCATGGGGTTCTTCTGCGATGGCCGCGCCAGCCTCGTGGTCGGCACGCACACCCATGTGCCGACGGCGGATCACCGGATTCTTTCCGGCGGCACCGCCTATATGAGCGATGCCGGCATGACCGGCGATTATGACTCCGTGATCGGGATGCAGAGGGAGGAGCCGCTGCGCCGCTTCACGACGGGCATTCCGAGCGGCCGGTTCGAGCCGGCCGGCGGCGTCGCCACTTTGAGCGGCGTCGCGGTCGAGACCGACGATGCGACCGGGCTGGCGCTAAAGATAGCGCCGGTGCGGATCGGCGGGCGGCTCGAGCAGGCGGAGCCCTCGTTCTGGTCGTGAGGGGCGATCAAACTTCGATCACCGATGTTTTGCGCCAGTCTTTGATTTCGACCGGTCCCGGCTTATAACGCCGCGCCGCTTCCACCTTTGCAGAGGGCGCCCGGTGCCGCCGCCGGCATCTGCCCTGGATTCGAGAGAGACCTGCCGATGGCCGGACATTCCCAGTTCAAGAACATCATGCACCGCAAGGGCCGGCAGGATGCCCAGAAGTCGAAGCTGTTCAGCAAGCTCGCGCGCGAAATCACGGTGGCGGCCAAGCTCGGCACCCCCGATCCGGCGATGAATCCGCGGCTGCGCGCGGCGGTGATCGCGGCGCGGGCGGAAAACATGCCCAAGGACAATATCGAGCGCGCGATCAAGAAGGCGAGCGGCAACGACGCGGAGAACTATGACGAACTGCGCTACGAGGGCTACGGTCCGGGAGGCGTCGCCGTCATCATGGAAGTCCTGACCGATAACCGCAACCGCGCGGCTTCCGACATCCGCTCCTATTTCACCAAGTCCGGCGGCAACCTCGGCGAAACCGGCTCGGTGTCGTTCATGTTCGACCGGCTCGGGGTGATCGAATACGACGCGGACAAGGCGTCCGCCGACGACATGCTGGAAGCCGCGATCGAGGCCGGCGCCGACGACGTGGTGTCGGGCGAGGGCGGCCACGAGATCTACGCCTCGCAGGAAACCTTCCGTGACGTCGCCAGGGCGCTCGAAGGCAGGTTCGGCGAGGCGCGCAAGGTCGCCTTGATCTGGAAGCCGCAGAACACCGTGGCCGTCGATGACGCGACCGGCGAGAAGCTGCTCAGGCTGATCGATCTGTTGAACGAACACGACGACGTCCAGAACGTCTACGCCAATTTCGAGGTCTCCGACGCGCTGATAGCGAAGCTCGGCGGGTAGGGTCCTACGATCGCAACTGCCTGATATCGTCATGGCCGGGCACAGCCGTTCGAAGAACGGCGTCGC
>NZ_MKRN01000062.1:2914-25319 GCF_001896955.1 Nitrobacter sp. 62-13
GTCCGGCCGAAGGATCATGTCAACAAAAGCGGGATGCTGCGGCCTCGGTCGTGCGCCCATCACTGGAACACCCAACATTATGCCAAGCGACAGTCCTGGTAACTTGCGAGGTACCTCGCCAGGTACCTCGCCGACAGCGGCGCCGGTCTGAGAGCTTGATGAGCTCACAAGGCCTGCCGTTGCCGGCAGACCCCGAAGGTGAGCTATGACGGATACCCCCACCGCCACGGATGGTGACCTCGATGTGTTCGCGCTGGCTTCGCGGCTGAGCGACGGCCATGTCGCGGACAACGTCGAAATTCTCAATCAGCTCGCACCGCAGGACGCTGCCGCGGTGCTGGTGTTGCTGCCGGTCGATACCTCGGTCGAGATTCTCGACAAGCCGGAGCTGAATTTCGGCCCCGAGATCGTCGAGGCGCTGCCGCGACGGACCGCGACCGTGCTGCTCGCCGGCATGTCGGCCGACATGGCCGCCGACATCGTGCAGCAACTCGAGGAGCCGGTTCGCAACGAGCTGATGCAGGGGCTGGACGCGGCGACGCGCACGACCATCGAGGGCCTGCTCGCCTATCCGGAGAATACAGCGGGCGCGATGATGACGACCGAGTTCGTCAGCGTGCCCGCGACCTGGACCGTGGAGCGCACCTTGCAGCACATCCGGCAGGTCGAGCGCACCCGCGAGACGGTCTACGCCATTTACGTGCTGGACGCCTTCACCCGCCGCCTGGTCGGCGCGGTGTCGCTGCGGCGGCTGGTCGCCGGCGCGCCTCTGGCCAGGATCTCCGATCTGGCGCGCTCGCCGATTACCACCTCTCCGCTGACGGACCGCGAGGACGTGGCGCGGCTGATCACGCGGCACGACCTGCTGGCGGTGCCCGTCGTCGACAAGGCCGGGCACGTGCTCGGCATCGTCACGGTCGACGACATCATCGACGCCATCATCGAGGAAAATACCGAGGACGCGCAGAAGTTCGGCGGCATGGCGGCGACCGACGAGCCTTACCTGCAGGTCGGGCTGCCGGGCATGATCCGCAAACGCGGCGGCTGGCTCTGCGTGCTGTTTCTCGGTGAGATGCTGACCGCGAGCGCCATGCAGCACTTCGAGGGCGAACTGGAAAAGGCCATCGTGCTGACGCTGTTCATTCCGCTGATCATGAGTTCGGGCGGCAATTCCGGTTCGCAGGCGACCTCGCTCCTGATCCGCGCGCTGGCGCTGCGGGAGGTCAGGCTCGGCGACTGGTGGCGCGTGGCTCTGCGCGAACTGCCGACGGGACTGATTCTCGGCGCCATTCTCGGCGCGATCGGCGTCGTCCGCGTGGTGGTCTGGCAGAAGCTCGGCATCTTCGATTACGGCGAACATTGGGTACTGGTCGCCGTCACGGTCGCGGCCGCGCTGATCGGAGTGGTGACATTCGGCTCGGTGGCGGGCTCGATGCTGCCGTTCATCCTGCAACGGGCGGGGTTCGACCCCGCCAGCGCTTCCGCGCCGTTCGTCGCCACGCTGGTCGACGTCACCGGCTTGATGATCTATTTCAGCGTCGCGCTGCTGATCCTCAGCGGGACGCTGTTGTAAATGCAGACGCTTTCCACCCGTCATGCTCGGGCATGTCCCGAGCATCCACGTCTTTGTCTGGATATAGCAGCAAGAAGACGTGGATGGCCGGAATAAATCCGGCCCCCGCGGTGGCCCTTCCCGGGGCGGACGCGGCGGGGCGGTTGCGGTAACATGGGTCATGATTTCCTCACCGATTCGCATTCTGGGCATCGACCCGGGCCTTCGCCGCACCGGCTGGGGCGTGCTCGACATCGACGGCAACCGGCTGATGTTCGTCGGCTGCGGTTCGGTGGAGACGCGCGAGGGGGAGGCGCTGGCGAGCCGGCTGCTGGCAATCCATGAAGGGCTCGGCCGGATCCTCGACCGGTTCCGCCCGGCGGAAGCGGCGATCGAGCAGACCTTCGTCAACAAGGACGGCGTCGCGACGCTGAAGCTCGGGCAGGCGCGCGGCGTCGCCATGCTGGCGCCGGCAATGTTCGGTATCGCGGTGGCGGAATACGCGCCCAACCAGGTGAAGAAGACCGTGGTCGGCGCGGGCCATGCCGACAAGACCCAGATTCAGGCGATGCTGAAAATCCTGCTGCCGAAGGCCGACCCGAAGAGCGCCGACGCCGCCGACGCGCTCGCCATCGCCATCACCCACGCGCATCACCGGGGCCGCGCGGCGGCGCTGGCTGCGCGGATCAAGGTGGCGGGATGATAGGCAAACTGAAAGGCCTCATTGACTCCTATGGCGAGGATTACGTCATCGTCGACGTCGGCGGCGTCGGCTATCAGGTGCATTGCGCCTCGCGCACGCTGCAGGCGCTGCCGTCGCCGGGCGAGGCGGCGGTGCTGTCGATCGAGACCTATGTGCGCGAGGACCAGATCAAGCTGTTCGGATTCCGCACCGATCACGAGCGCGAATGGTTTCGCCTTCTACAAACCGTGCAGGGGGTCGGTGCGCGGGTGGCGCTCGCGGTGCTCGGCACGCTGTCGCCGGCCGATCTCGCCAACGCCATCGCGCTGCGCGACAAGGCGGCGGTGGCGCGCACGCCCGGCGTCGGCCCGAAGGTCGCCGAACGCATCGTGACTGAGCTGAAGGACAAGGCGCCGTCCTTCGCCAATGTCGATCCCGCCGTTGTGCATCTCGCCGGCGCGATCGACGACGCCCGCGCCCCGCGCCCGGTGGCGGACGCGATCTCGGCGCTGGTCAATCTCGGCTACGGCCAGCCGCAGGCGGCTGCTGCGATCGCGAGCGCCTCGCGTAGCGCCGGCGAAACCGCGGAGACCGCGCAACTGATCCGGCTGGGCTTGAAGGAGCTGGCGAAGTGAATGAGGCATCCCGCATCGTCACGCCCGAGCGCCGCGCCGACGATGTCGGCGACACCGCGCTGCGGCCGCAAAAGCTGGCCGAGTTTGTCGGCCAGGCGCAGGCCAGAGCCAACCTGCAGATCTTCATCGATGCCGCCCGCAAACGAAAAGAGGCGCTCGATCATGTGTTGTTCGTGGGTCCGCCCGGCCTCGGCAAGACCACGCTGGCGCAGATCGTGGCGCGCGAACTCGGCGTCGGCTTTCGCGCCACTTCGGGCCCGGTGATCGCCAAGGCCGGTGATCTCGCCGCACTGCTCACCAACCTCGAAGAACGCGACGTGCTGTTCATCGACGAGATTCATCGTCTCTCGCCGGCGGTGGAGGAGGTGCTCTATCCAGCGATGGAGGATTTCCAGCTCGATCTTATCATCGGCGAAGGTCCTGCGGCGCGCTCGGTCAAGATCGAGCTGGCGAAGTTCACGCTGGTCGGCGCCACCACGCGCGCGGGACTCTTGACCAATCCGCTACGCGACCGCTTCGGGATTCCGGTGCGGCTGAATTTCTACACCATCGATGAGCTGGAGAAGATCGTCAGCCGCGGCGCGCGGGTGCTCGGCGTCGGCATGGCAGAGGACGGCGCCAATGAGATCGCCCGCCTCGCGCGCGGCACCCCGCGCATCGCCGGCCTGCTGTTGCGGCGGGTGCGCGATTTCGCGTCCGCCGCCGATGCTTCCGCCATCGATCGCAAGATCGCCGACCACGCGCTCGGCGCGCTGGAAGTCGATGCGGCGGGGCTCGACGCGATGGACCGCCGCTATCTCTCGACCATCGCGCTGAACTACGGCGGCGGACCTGTGGGTGTGGAAACCATGGCGGCGGCGCTATCGGAGCCGCGCGACGCCATCGAGGACATCATCGAGCCGTATCTGATCCAGTGCGGCTACCTGCAGCGCACACCGCGCGGACGGCTGCTCACCTCGCACGCGTTCCGCCATCTCGGCCTAACTGAGCCCTCGCGCGATCCGGCGCAATTCGGCCTGTTCGGTGGCGAAGAGGATTAAGACGCCGCGCCTTGCCCCGCGGACGCGTTGGGAGCGGCCCTGCCGATCCGATAACCCGGCAATGTGAAGTTGTCCGAGAACGCGCTTCGCATCATCCAGTCCCCGACAAACGGCAGCGACATCAGGCGCGTGACCTGATTGCGCAGGAAAAGGCCCCCTTTGGTCCTGGGCACGAGCCAGCTACCGAATCGTGATGCGGACTGCTGTTTGCTCTCGATGAATGTGCGCAATGTGGTGTCATAGTTCTTGAAGGCACGCGCAAAATCGCCATGAGCGCGATCAAGTTCGCCGGCCAGAACATAGGCGGCAATCATGGCAAAGGCGGTCCCCTGACCGGCGAGCAGCGAAGGACAGAAGGCGGCATCGCCCAGCAGCGCAACGCGTCCCGTCGACCACCGGTCCATCCGAATCTGGCTGACCGAGTCGAAATAGAGATCGCTGCAGGAAGGCAGCATCGCGAGAATGGCATCAGTTTCCCAGCCGGCGCCGCCGAAGCGCTGCGCCAGCAACTCCTTCTGGGCGACGACATCGCGGTGATCGAAGGGTAGCTTGCGATCCTCCGCCCAGTTGAAGAAGAAGGCGGTGCGATTGCCGCGAAGCGCGTAGCGTGCGATCTGTCGGCCGGGCACGCCATAGCTGACGAAATCGCCTTCGTCGCGATGCGGATAGCCCTCGACCGTAAACGATGCGACGTAATATCCGAGATACTTCTCAAAGTCGGCCTCCGGGCCAAACACTAGTTGTCGTACCCTGGAATGCAGGCCATCGGCGCCGATCACGAGATCGACCTGCCTCGGAGCGGCATGGTGAAAGGTGACACGGACCGCCGCGTCATCCTGTTCGATCGACGTGATCGAGTCACCGAAGATCGTTTCAACCCGACCTTCAAGAGAGCGGTAGATCTCGCCTGCCAGATCGCTGCGAGGAATGCTGAAATAACGTCCGCCGACGGCGCTCCGGAGGAGGTCGGCGCTGAAACCTCCGGCCGTCCTGCCTGCGTCATCGACGAAACGCACCTCGGACATGTCGTAGCTCAGGCGCTTCAGCTGCGGCAGGAGGCCCATGATTTCCGCGACGTCGTAGCCGACGCCCCAGAAATCGATCATGTAGCCGTCGGTGCGCAGCGTCGGAGCAGTTTCGATCAGAACAGGCTCGATACCGCAACGTTCGAGCCAGAACGCAAGCGCCGGTCCGGCGACGCCGGCGCCTGAAATCAGTACGATAGGTCGGCTCGTGTCTTGCATCGATCCCGATTGAATGCAAAGCGACAGCTCCAGCTCAGGATACTGGCAGTCGAATATGGAACATTTTGGACTCGATGGACACGTCCGCGGCGGCAAGCACTATATGCAAATTCGCGTGTATTACGAGGACACCGATTTCACCGGCCTCGTCTATCACGCCAACTATCTGCGTTTCATGGAGCGCGGGCGCAGCAACTACCTGCGCCTGCTCGGCGCCGATCAGCGCGCGCTGTTCGACGAGGCCGAAAGCGAGGCGCCGGGTTTTGCTTTCGTGGTCCGCTCGATGCAGATCGAGTTTCTCAAGCCTGCGCATATGGACGAGGTGCTCGACATCGTGACGCGGCCGCTGGAGGTGCGCGGCGCCTCGATCACGCTGCATCAGGAGGTGAGGCGGGACGACACGCTGCTGCTGGACGCCAGGGTGAAGGTGGCGTTCGTTTCCGCAGGGCAGGCAAGGCCGATACCGAAGGCGCTGCGGTTGGCTATGAAGGCCGATCAAATCTGATCACCGCCGATCACGTTCCTAAAATCACATTGTCCGTGCCGCGCTGAAGCGCGGAGCGCGTTACGCGTCACGTCCGCCGGAACTCGCCGTTTGCTGGCGAGTTGCCTCGCATGCATCAACTCGCACGCAATGACTGGAGCGCGCCATGCCCAAGATCACTCCGTTCCTTTGGTTCGACTCGCAGGCCGAAGAAGCCGCGAAGTTCTACGTGTCGGTGTTCGACAATTCGAAGATCGTCGAGACGACGCATTACGGCGAAGGCAGCTCGAAGCCGGCCGGCACGGTGCTGACCGTGGAGTTCGAGCTCGACGGCACCCGCTTCCTGGCGTTGAACGGCGGCCCGCATTTCCAGTTCAGCGAAGCGACCTCGTTCAGCATCGGCTGCAAGTCGCAGGATGAGATCGACTACTACTGGAACAAGCTCACCGCCGGTGGCGGCGGCCCGCTCAAGGGAGGCTGGCTCAAGGACAGGTTCGGCGTGTCATGGCAGGTGGTGCCCGAGATGATGCCGCGCCTGTTGCAGGACCCGGATCGCGCCAGGGCCAGCCGCGCCATGAAGGCGATGCTGAAGATGAAAAAGATCGTCATCGCCGACATCGAGGCGGCTGCGAACGGTTAGCAGCTTTCTTTTGTGGCATTTCGGGGCGATGTTTTGCATCGCTCCGAAATTCATAATCCCTGTCGTGCCTCTGGCGTTGGCGCCGCGCTTACGGCCTCGAAAAATAATCCTCCCCCGTCATTCGTCCGGCTTGAGCGGACGATCCAGTGAACGCCATCCCAGGATATTGATATCTGGCAAACGGAACGCGGGATGCCGTCCTGCGCGGGGCCTGACGGTCGATTCCCGTCGCCGAAATTTAGTGGGCCACCCTGTCGGCATTGAGCATACTGGTTCGTCCTGGAAAGCGAGGGGAGGATTCGTTCGTATGCTCTACGCCATACTTTGCTACAACAACGAGGACGTCGTCGGCTCCTGGAGCAAGGAACATGACGCCGCCGTGATGCGGAAGCTCGCGGTGGTGCAGGACAGGCTGCGCAAACAGGGCCGGCTCGGTCCGGTGGCGCGGCTGCTGCCGACCACGGCAGCGACCACGCTGCGCAAGGAGAATCCGCCGCTGATCGTCGACGGACCGTTCGCGGAGACCAAGGAGCAGTTGCTCGGCTTTTATGTGATCGACTGCAAGAATCTCGAGGACGCGCTGGAAACCGCGCAGGAACTCGGCGACGCCAATCCGGGCGGATCCTATGAAATCCGCCCCGTCGGACTGTTCGATGCCGGAGGCGTCGTGGCGTGACCGATGTCGCCTGGATCGATGCGGCTCTCACGGCGGCGCGTCCCCAGGCGCTCAGTGCGCTCTTGCGCTATTTCCGCGATCTCGACACCGCCGAGGAAGCCTATCAGAACGCCTGCCTGCGCGCACTCAAGACCTGGCCGGAAAACGGTCCGCCACGCGATCCGGCGGCATGGCTGATCCTGGTCGGACGCAACGCCGCGCTCGACGAGGTGCGGCGGCGCGGCAGGCAGCAGGCGCTGCCGGACGAAGAGGCGGCGATTTCCGACCTCGGCGATGCCGAAAGCGAGGTTGCCGAGCGGCTCGACGGCTCGCACTACCGCGACGACATCCTTCGCCTGCTCTTTATCTGCTGCCATCCCGATTTGCCGGCGACACAGCAGATCGCGCTGGCGCTGCGGATCGTGTCGGGTCTGACGGTGAAGCAGATCGCGCGTGCATTTCTTGTCAGCGAAGCCGCGATGGAGCAGCGCATCACCCGCGCCAAGGCCGCGGTGGCGAAGGCCGGCGTTGCGTTCGAGACGCCCGGCGCCGTTGAGCGCAGCGAGCGGCTCGGGGTGGTCGCCGCCATGATCTATCTCGTCTTCAACGAAGGCTATTCCGCGAGCGGCGACACCTCGGAGATCCGCGCGCCGTTGTGCGAGGAGGCGATCCGGCTGGCGCGGCTGCTGCTGCGGCTGTTTCAGAACGAGCCGGAAATCATGGGTCTGACGGCGCTGTTGCTGTTGCAGCATGCGCGCGCCCCGGCGCGGTTCGATTCGAGCGGCACGATCATCCTGCTGGACGATCAGGACCGCAGCCTGTGGAACAGGACGATGATCGCGGAGGGCGCGGCGCTGATCGACAAGGCGATGCGCCATCGTCGCTCAGGCCCCTATCAGGTGCAGGCGGCGATCGCGGCGCTGCATGCGAGCGCGCCAAAGCCGGAGGATACCGACTGGCGCCAGATCGATCTTCTGTACGCAACGCTGGAGCAATTGCAGCCGTCGCCGGTGGTAACGCTCAACCGCAGCGTTGCCCTCTCCAAGGTCGAGGGACCGGAAGCCGCGCTTGCGCTGATTGCGCCGTTGGAATCGCGGCTTGCCGGCTATTTCCATTTTTTCGGCGTCCAAGGCGCCTTTCTGATGCAACTTGGCCGCAATGACGAGGCCCGCGTCGCATTCGACCGCGCCATCGCGCTCGCCAATACCACGGCGGAGGCGGCGCATATCCGCATGCATCTCGATCGGCTGATGAAAGACGGCGCCGCCAGAGGGCCGCAGGGCTATTTCACATAGAAGAGGAAGGCGGCAATCACCAGCAGCGCCGTCACCGCCATGACATGCGCGAACATGTCTGCGAGCGCGCCGGGAGCCGTCCGCTTTGTGGCATCGGTCATGATGTCCTCCCCAGGTCGTGGAGTGGATTGACGTTCGCAACCCCGTCGACCCAGGCGCGCGAAGCGAATCCAGCAGATCACACAATGATCTTGGATCGACTCGATCCCAGATCATGAGCGTGATCGTTTCCGGTATTCCAGAGCGGGATGCGGGTTGAAAACCGTTACACGTCATCCCGCTCCGGGCTTTGGCCAGTGCGGTTCGGGCATGACTCATCGCGGCGCTTGCGCGCGAGTCAAAACTGAATCGATGTTTACGCGGAACGCCCCTTGGAATTGCTGCGCCCGCATTCGTGTCCCCGCGGACGAAGCAATGACGCAAGCGTGATCAAGCAATGCGGCAAGAATTTGTTTGTGACGGAGTGCGCGTTGCGTTGTCATGGGCGCTTCAGCGCGCCCGTCGAAAATTTTTGCCGGACATGTCGGAGAGGCTGTGGCTCGCCCGTCTTCATTGCAGAGCCGGTACGATCCGGTCGGATCGATGGAGGATCACAATGCGTTTCATGGTGATGGTGAAGGCGACGAAGGACACCGAGGCGGGCGTGATGCCGAGCGAGACGATGCTGGCCGCGATGGGTCGCTTCAACGAGGAGATGGCGAAGGCGGGCGTGATGCTCTCCGGCGAAGGGCTGCATCCGAGCGCGAAAGGCGCGCGGATTCGCTTCTCCGATAAAGGCGCGGATGTCGTCGACGGACCGTTCGCCGCCACCGGCGAACTGGTCTGCGGCTTCTGGCTGATTGAAACCGCTTCGCGCGATGAGGCGATTGCCTGGATGAAGCGCGCGCCGTTTTCGCCCGGCGATGAACTCGAACTGCGTCAGGTGTTCGAAGCGGAGGATTTCGGCGAGGCGCCCACGCCGGAATTGCGCGGGTTAGCGGAACGACTGCGCGCCAAGGTCGCCGTGCGGCGCTAGTACCGCTTGACGGAATTCCATTTGATTTTTCTAACACACGAGGAACGCCCATGCGGTTCATGATGCTGATGATTCCAAAAGGCTATGAAACAGCGGCGCCGGGGACTATGCCGGATGCGAAGGCGGTCGCAGCGATGATGAAATACAATCAGGACCTCATGGCCGCCGGCGTGCTGATCACGCTCGATGGCCTCCATCCGCCGTCGATGGGTGCGCGGGTTTCGTTCGCCGGCGGCAAGCCGCTCGTGACCGACGGTCCGTTCACCGAAGCCAAGGACGTGCTCGGCGGCTACTGGATGATCGACGTTGCCTCGCGCGACGAGGCGATCGCCTGGGCGAAGCGTTGCCCGGCCTCCGACAATGAGATCATCGAAATCCGGCAGGTGCAGGAGATGGCCGACTTTCCCGCAGACGTGCAGGAAGCCGCCGCGGGATTCGAGACGATGCAGGGCAACCCCAGCAAGGGTTAACGTCGGAACGGCCGAGGTTTGGCCACCCGGAGACTGCCTTGGGTTCGCCCTAACGCATTCGCGGGCCGATATGACCCCGAATTTCAGCGGGCCATCCGACCGCGAGCAGACGAAACGAGTAGCGTTTCGCCGGGGCTCATGTAAGAACCATTCACATGAGCTGGCGCAAGGACCATCGCCGCCCCGAGCGCGGCTATCATCACGGCAACCTGAAGGAAGCGCTGCTGCAGGCGGCGCTCGGCCTGATCGCTGAAAAGGGACCGGCCGGTTTCACCTTCGCCGATGCCGCGCGGTCGGCCGGCGTCAGCCCTGCCGCGCCCTACCGGCATTTCCGCGACCGCGATGAGCTGCTGGCGAGCATCGCGCAGCGCGGCTTCGAGCAGTTCGAGGCGGAACTGACCAGGGCCTGGGATGACGGCCGCCCCGATACCGTCACCGCTTTCGAGCGCGTCGGCCGGGCCTATCTCGCCTTCGCCCGCAACGAGCCCGCATATTATTCGGCGATGTTCGAATCCGGGGTGCCGATCGACGTCAATCCGATGCTGTCGGCTGCGAGCGAGCGCGCTTTCGGCATCATCCGCGCCGCCGCGGAACGGTTGGCCGCATTGACGCCTCCCGGCGTCGCGCGACCGCCGGCACTGATGATGGCGCTGCACATCTGGTCGATGTCGCACGGCATCGCCTCCTTGTTCGGCCGCGGCGATGCGGCGCGACGCAAGCTGCCGATGTCCGCCGAAGACCTGCTCGAAGCCGGCGTGCTGATTTATCTGCGCGGGCTCGGCTTTCCCGCCGAGCGCAAGCCATCGGATAGCGCGACCGGGTCTGAATCTGCGGCCGAAGCCGCGCCGCGGCGGGGACCGTGGGGTCACAAATCCGCGACCTGAGTCGGGAGCGCGTCCATCCGCACCGCCGATCTGATCGCTCGCCGCAAGCGCGACGACGTCCAACGCCTTCTGGCGGATCGTCTTTTCGTCTTGGGTCGATCTCCAATCACGCCGGCGGCCAATGTGACGAGTCGTCACAATCGGGAACCCGACTGCCATGAAAGCCCTATTTTGCGGGCAATCCCGCGCTTGACAAAATCCCTTAATGGTCTACTTATGTAAATGTTATTTACATTCACGCGGCGAGATGCCGTTATGGAGAAGGCCATGGCCCAAACCGCTGACTACGATCGCTGGAACGGCCCTAACCACATGCAGGGCCAAGGTTGCTATCCCTCCACCCGCTTCATGGGTGCGCCCTGGCATCCGCTTCGGATCGTCCTGATCGTGCTGGGTTTCATGGTGTGGTGGCCGATCGGTCTCGCGATTCTCTTCTTCACACTCGGGAGCAGAAAGATGGGTTGCTGGAGCAACGATCATTTTGAAAACAAGATGCAGCGGATGCAGTCCAAGATGGATCGGATGCGCGATCACATGGAGCGCAGGGGCTTCGGCTTCCCCGGCTTCGGTGCGCCCTCCAGCGGCAACCGCGCTTTTGATGAGTATCGCATGGAGACGCTGCGGCGGCTCGAGGAGGAGCAAAAGGAATTCAAGGATTTCCTCGAGCGGTTGCGCCACGCCAAGGACAAGGAAGAGTTCGATGCGTTCATGGCGCAGCATCGTACCCGTCCGACGCCGCCGAACGATCAGACCCAGGGTCAGTAATCGAGACCCGCAGATCAAGAGCGCCAACTGCGCGCCGACAATCCGACGCATGACCGCCCGCCTGTCCGACAGGCGGGCGGTTTTGTTTGCGCCAACGCCGCGTTGCAATCCCGGCGATCCGGTGGGGCGTTGATCGGTGATCTCAGCGATACCGGAACAGCCGTGCGAGGCGGTCGGCCACTCCATCGGTCGGGTTCAGCCCCGGTGATGCGCAAGGGCCGGAGGAGGAACCGATTCCGCGACCCTGATTCATCCCCGGTAACCCGATTTTAACCAAGATTAGCGTCTGGTTACAGGCGTGAAGACGCGCCGATAGCCCTCGTTTTGACACGTTGGCAGGGGATGCAAGGCCCGGCTTTGGACGGGCCCCCCATGTGACTCAACCGGCTTTTGCGTTGGCGCTTTTCGCCGCGCGTGCTGCGTGGCTGCAGAACCGGCGGCGGAGCCGCCCCGGGGTCGATAGGGAATCTTGGTTGAGAGGACACCGCTTATGAATCCGGCCGACGTGGCCCAGTCAGCCTTGCCCATAGCCTCAGCCGACGTGTCGCTGATTACGCTTTTCTTCCATGCTCACTGGATCGTGAAGGCGGTGATGCTCGGCCTGCTCGGCTGTTCGGTGTGGGTATGGGCGATCGCGATCGACAAGATGTTTCTCTACGCCCGCACCAAGCGCGCCATGGATCGATTCGAGCAGGCCTTCTGGTCGGGAGAATCGATCGAGGACCTGTACCGGGCGCTGTCGTCCAAGCCGACGCAGTCGATGGCCGCCTGTTTTGTGGCGGCGATGCGCGAGTGGAAACGCTCTTTCGAAAGCCAGGCCCGCTCGTTCGCCGGACTTCAGATGCGGATCGAGAAGGTGATGAACGTCTCGATCGCGCGCGAGATCGAGCGGCTGGAACGGCGGCTCCTGGTGCTGGCCACCGTCGGGTCGGCGGGCCCCTTCGTCGGCCTGTTCGGCACCGTGTGGGGCATCATGTCGAGCTTCCAGTCGATCGCGGCGTCGAAGAACACCTCGCTTGCGGTGGTGGCCCCGGGTATCGCCGAAGCGCTGTTCGCAACGGCGATCGGCCTTATCGCCGCCATTCCTGCGACTATTTTCTACAATAAATTCACTGCGGAAGTGAATCGTCAGGCCCAGCGGCTCGAGGGCTTCGCCGACGAGTTTTCCGCGATCCTGTCACGTCAGATCGACGAGCGGACTTGAGGTCGACATGAGAACGGACGGTCCATCATGGCGATGAATCCGGCAGCAGCCTCCTCGGGCGGCGGCGGCCGGCGCGGCCGGCGGCGGTCACAGCCGATGGCGGAGATCAACGTCACGCCGATGGTGGACGTCATGCTGGTGTTGTTGATCATCTTCATGGTGTCGGCGCCGCTTTTGACCGTGGGCGTGCCGCTCGATCTGCCGCAGACCCAAGCCAAGAGCCTTGAGCAGGACAAGACGCCACTGCAGTTATCGGTCGACGCCCAGGGTCGGATTTTCATTAACGACACCGCAGTTACCATGGAGGAGTTGGTCCCGAAATTGAAGGCGATTACCGACGCGCGTGGCGGATTTGACGAGCGCATATTCATGCGCGCCGACAAGAAGGCCGACTACGGCACGGTGGCCCGGGTGATGGGCCGTCTGTCGGGCGCCGGGTTCAAGCGCCTGGCGCTGGTCACCGAGGTGGAGCAGGGATCCTAGGTATGCACACTAGGATCATCGGGGTGCGAGGTTGAAGCTCAAGATCGACAAGACACTGGCGGCGTCGATTGCCCTGCACATCCTTGTGATCGGGTGGGGGCTGGTGTCGTTTTCGTCGAAGGCCTTCGAATCGGTGCCGGAGGAATCCCTGCCGGTCGACATCATCTCGGCCGATCAGCTCGCGCATGTGACGGCGGGCATGAAAACCGGCAAGAAGAAAAACCCCAAGCCGCTGGTCGAGAAGGTTGCGGATCCCACGCCGCCGCCCGACGATACCGTCGGCAAGATCGACGACAAGAAGCCGCCGGTCGTGACCGAAACCGCGCCGCCGCCGGTGCCGAAGCCTGTCGAGAAGCCGGTCGAGAAGAAGCCTGATCCGCCCAAGCCGGTAGCGGAGAAAAAGCCGAAGGAAGAGCCGAAGCCGATCGAAAAGAAGCCCGATCCGCCGAAGGTCGATCCGATCGCGGAAGCGCTGAAGAAGGAAGAAGCCAAGAAGCCCAAGCCGAAACAGCAGGCCAAGGCTGCGCCGCCCAAGCCCGAAAAGCCGAAGGCCGAGCGCGTATTCGACGAGTCGAAAATCGCGGCGCTGCTCGACAAGCGCGACCCGACGCGGCATGCGGTAGCCGGCGATACGCTGAATTCGAACGCCGCGCTCGGCCTCGCGCATGGCAAGTCGGCCGACAATTCCGCGACCTGGGGCGCGATGTTCAAGTCGCAGGTCGAACGCTGCTGGAAAAAACCCTATGGCGGGCTTGAAGCGCAGATGACCGAGGCGGTGTTCAGCATCAGGCTGAAGCGCGACGGCACGCTCGAGACCTCGCCGACGGCGATCAGCAACCCGTCGACGCCCTATTTCCGTGTCTATCAGGAGAGCGCACTGCGCGCGATCATCGAATGCCAGCCGTACAATCTGCCGGCGCAGTTTTTCGACGAGTGGAAATTCTTCGAACCCGTATTCACTGAGCGAAAGTCGTAGAGCGCCACGGCGACGAACCTGGCCGAGATGGAAGAAGCCTGCACTGATGATTGAAAGACATGGATCTGAAAGATTTGGAATTGAAAGATTTGAATTGCCGGGAATATCCGTGCGCCTGAACCGCCGACAGATGATTTCCGCCATGGCCTCGGCCGGCATGTTGCTGGGCGGCCGCCAGGCCTTCGGGCAGGCGCGGGTGCAGATCGACCAGGGCAACGTCGCGCCGCTCCCGATCGCCATTCCGAATTTCGTTGCTGGCTCGCCGTCGGACGGCGAAGTCGGCGCCGGTGTCGCACAGGTCATCACCAACAATCTCAAGCGCAGCGGCTTGTTCGCGCCGATCGATCAGGCCGCCTATATCGAGAAGATCACCAATATCGACGTGCCGCCGCAGTTCGCCAACTGGAAGACCATCAATGCGCAGGCGCTGGTGACCGGGCGCATGACGCGACAGGGCGACGGGCGACTCAAGGCCGAGTTTCGCCTGTGGGACGTCGCGACCGGCCAGCAGCTTGCAGGCCAGCAATATTTCACGTCGCCGGAATATTGGCGGCGGATCGCGCACATCATCTCGGATCAGATCTACGAGCGCCTGACGGGCGAGAAAGGTTATTTCGACAGCCGCGTGGTGTTCGTCGACGAGAGCGGGCCGTCGCAGCACCGCGTCAAGCGTCTGGCCTTGATGGATCAGGACGGCGCCAATGTGCGCTATCTCACGCGCGGCGCCGATCTTGTGATCACGCCGCGGTTTTCGCCCTCGACCCAGGAAATCACCTACATGGAGTTCGGGCAGGGCGATCCGCGGGTCTATCTGTTCAACATCGAAACCGGGCAGCGCGAAATCGTCGGCAACTTTCCGGGCATGTCGTTCGCGCCGCGTTTTGCGCCCGACGGCCAGCGCATCATCATGAGTCTGCAGCAAGGCGGCAACTCAAACCTGTTCGTGATGGATCTTCGCTCCAAGTCGACCACGCGTCTGACCGACACGCCAGCGATCGACACCTCGCCGTCCTATTCGCCGGACGGCGGCCGCATCTGCTTCGAGTCCGATCGCGGCGGCAAGCCGCAAATCTATGTGATGGGGGCGACCGGCGGCGCTGCGCAGCGCATCTCCTTCGGCGAGGGTTCCTACTCGACCCCGGTCTGGTCGCCGCGCGGCGACTACATCGCCTTCACCAAGCAGGGTGGCGGTCAGTTTTCCATCGGCATCATCAAGCCGGATGGTTCTGGCGAGCGGATTCTGACGTCGGGATTTCACAACGAGGGGCCGACCTTCGCGCCGAACGGCCGGGTGCTGATGTTCTTCCGCGATCCCGGCGGCAACAGTGGCCCCTCGCTCTATACGATCGATGTCTCGGGTCGCAACGAGTTGAAGGTTCCCACGCCCGGTTTCGCATCCGATCCGGCATGGTCGCCCCTGCTTTCATAGTCCGGACCGCGGCAGCCATGAGCGCCGGTCCGCAGGTCTTTAAATGTGTCTGGCGGAGCGGATCGCCTGCCAGCGAGTTTTTCATCTTAACATTTCGCCGAAAGGCGTTCCCGAAGCGGGCGATATGACCGTTGAACGGGCCTGCTAGCCTGCTGTTTCTGGAGACAAATCCCGTTTTTTCGGTGATTGGCTCAACGTCTCGCTAACGATGTTCGCTCAGAAAGGCTTCACCAGCATTCGGTAACACTGTGCGCCCGAAAAAGGATGCGCGCGCCCCCGATGCAATTGGCCGATCACCATCGCGATACCGATACGATGTCGCCAGCGATATATGCGGCACTCGTAGGTTCGCTCTTTCAGAATCCGGCGCCGATGTTCGCCGGGGCGGTTTGTGCGGCGATTGCCGCCACCATGACCGCGTTGAAGACCGGCAATCATCTGCTGTGGCCCTGCGCTGCGTCTCTCGTTCTGATCGGCGCGCTGCGCAGCTTCGATATGGTGAAATACAAGCGCCGCCGCTCGGACCTGACCGTGACGGAGGCAACGAGCTGGGAGATACGGTACCAGATCGGAGCGGTGCTCTACGCGATTGCGCTCGGCGCGTGGTGCGCCGTCGCGCTCTTGATGACCGACGACGCGGTCGCGCATATGATCTGTATCGCGGTCACCACGGGATACGTGGCGGCCGGCGCCGGGCGCGCCTACGGGCGACCGTGGATCTTTCATCTGCAGATTTTGCTGACCTGCGGACCCATGGCGGGGGCGATGGCGCTGCGCCTCGATCCTTACTACCTGGGAATGGCGCTTCTCACCGTGCTGTATTTCCTCGGCCTCGAGAGGATTACCACGAAGCTGCAGGGGATTTTCGTCCGCGCCCTGATCGCGCGCGAACGCGAAGCGGCGCTCGCCGCCCAGTTCGACACCGCGCTGAACAACATGCCGCATGGCCTGTGCATGTTCGGCGCCAACGGCCGTCTCGGCGTGATGAACTATCGCTTCAACGAAATGATGCATCTCGCCGACGGCTTCGTGCATCGCAACGTCGGCGCGGCGGACGTCATCGCGGCATGCGTGGCTGCCGGAACGATGTCATCCGAAAACGGGCGGGCGGTCATTTCGGAACTCGAGAATTCGCAGGCCGGCGCGATCGTGACCGCCGATGCGGACACGGAACACGGCCGGGCGCTGTCGTGGACGTTCCAGCCGATGATCTGCGGAGGCACCGTTGTTCTCGTCGAGGACATCACGGAGCGGCGCAAGGCGGAAGCGAGAATCAGTCATCTCGCCCGCTTTGATTCGCTGACGGAGCTGCCCAACAGGCTCAGCTTCCGTGACGAAATCGAAAGACTGCTGGCAGCTCCGAACAGCGAGTCGCGGCTCTCGGCGCTGCTGTTCATCGATCTCGATCAATTCAAGCAGATCAACGATACGCTCGGCCATCCCTGCGGCGACCGCCTGTTGTGCATCGTCGCCGACCGGCTCCGCGGAATGCTGCGTCCGGAGGATTTCGTGGCGCGGTTCGGCGGCGACGAGTTCGTCGTGTTCCAGCAAAACATCCAGTCGCCGGAGGAGGCGGCCGCGCTGTCCCGCCGCGTCGTCGAGCGGCTCACCGAGCGGTACGAGGTCGATCGTCACCTTGTCGAGATCGGCGCGAGCATCGGCATCGCGCTGACGTCCCCGGGCGCCACCGCCGACAATCTTCTCAAGAACGCCGATATGGCGCTCTACCGGGCCAAGGCGGGCGGGCGCGGAACGTTCTGCTTCTTCCGCAGCGAGATGGCGGAAACGGTCGAAGCGCGCCGCGTTCTTGAGCTGGACCTGCGCAAGGCGCTGGCCAACGAGGAGTTCGAGCTGTTCTATCAGCCGCTGGTCAATCTGAGGTCGGGACGGATCACGGCTTGCGAGGCGCTGCTGCGCTGGAATCATCCCACGCGCGGAACGGTGTCGCCGATGGACATCATTCCCGTGGCGGAGGAGATGGGCCTCATCATCGATCTCGGCCGCTGGATTCTGCGCAAGGCGTGCATGGAATGCATGACATGGCCGGAGGCTGTCAGCGTCGCCGTCAATTTTTCATCGCAGCAGTTCCATCAGCGCGAGATCCTGAGCGAGGTTCGCTACGCGCTGGAGGTCTCCGGTCTTCCGGCGCATCGCCTGGAAATCGAAATCACGGAATCGTCCTTGCTGCGCAATACCCAGTGGACGCTGGACGCGTTGACGCAGTTGCGCTCGGCCGGCGTGAGGATTTCCCTCGACGACTTCGGCACCGGCTATTCGAGCCTCAGCTATCTGCACAATTTCCCGCTTCAGAAGGTCAAGATCGACCGCTCGTTCCTCGAGGGGATCGATACGGATCGGCCGCTGACGCTATTGCGCGGCGTGGCGCGGCTGAGTGCCGATCTCGGCATGTCCGTCGTCGTCGAAGGCATCGAGACCAACGAGCAGCTCGAACTCATCAGCGCCGACGGCACGGTGACGGAAGCGCAGGGCTATCTCTTCAGCCGGCCGGTCTCCGCGTCCCGTATTCGTCAACTGCTGGATGCCTCCCATGGCCGGCGTCAGCGCGACGACAACGTGAAGGTCCTTCCGTCGCGGTCGATTGCTTAAAATTTTTTCCTACAATTTGGCTGCCGCGAATGAGAATCTTCTCATTCGATCCGGGGCGCAACCGGTGCGAATTAACAGTATTATTATGACAGGAGGGTACGGATTAACGCTAATGCTTCGTTACCTTTGCAATAAGTTAGCAAAGCGTTAACCTTCGATTGTCGGCTGGGATTCAAGATGGATCGGGGGTGTTCCAATGAGTTCGGCTCAACAGACAATTGCCAAGCCAGCAGATCGCGGCATCCAGCTCCTCGATCGGATCGACTATCGCCTGATGGAAACGCGGGCGGAGAGGGACGTCATCTACCGTCTGCGATATCGCGCCTACCTGAAGGAAGGGGCGATCGAGCCCAATCCCGATCACAAGATCACTGATCGTTTCGACGATATGCCGAACTCCTGGATTTTCGGCGTCTATCTGGACGGCGTGCTCGCCAGTTCCATCCGTCTCAGCATTTCATCGCCGGAACATCCGCTTTGTCCGTCGGTGGACGTGTTTCAGGATTATCTCCAGCCGGAAGTCGACCAGGGCAAGGTCATGGTCGATCCGACCCGCTTCGTCGCCGATCCGGAAATCGCCGGGCAATTTCCCGAATTGCCATACCTTACGCTTCGGCTGTGCTTCGTCGCATGCAGCTTCTTCCACGCCGACCTCGGTCTGGCGACGGTCCGCGCCGAGCACCGAACATTCTATACGCGCCTGTTCAATCATCAGCCGCTGAGCCCGCCGCGTCTTTACCCGGGTCTGATCAAGCCGATTTGCCTGATGGCGGTCGATTTTCCGGCCTCGCGCGAAAAGGTCTTCACGCGCTATCCTTATCTGCGTTCGAGCTATTTCGAACGCCGGATGCTGTTCGACCGAAGGAGCGGAGCCGCGACGCCTGCGCTGCCCGGTTCCGGGTTTCCGTTCGCGCAAGCCTCGATCGCCCCGAAGCTTTGATCCGGGCCTGAGCGTCGGCTCTCGGCAGGGACGACGACAGCCTCCCGTGCGATGAGCGGGGATTACCGCCGTCATGCGTGTCATGGCGGCTGCAGATTTGCTCGAGCGGGAGTGAGATAAGGTGTGAGCGGTTTTCCCCTGCATCCAATGGGGAAGGGGATTGAGATCCGAAAACCGACGCCGCTTCACCGTCGCGCCACATTTGCAACTCATTAACCATCGCGGCGCTTCTTCCGGAAAACTTGGCATTTGATGCAGTCGGGCAACGTCTCATCAAGGTTGACGGAACGTTCGCTTAACCATCGCCCTGTAGAGCGGATGACAGTGGAAAACGTGAGCGTGGAGGCTCCGGAATGTTACATCAGAAGCGAATCCTCCGGGGATTGAAGCTGGCCGCCGTGCTCGCCGCGGCGCTGTCGATGGGGGCCTGCGCCAACAAGAACGGCATGGGTGGTGCGGACGGCGCCATGGCCGGGGCCGCTACGCCGGGCAGCCAGCAGGATTTCGTGGTCAACGTCGGCGACCGCGTCTTCTTCGAAAGCGACCAGACCAACCTGTCGCCGCAAGCGATCACGACGCTGGAGAAGCAGGCGCGCTGGCTGCAGACCTATCCTCGCTATTCCTTCACCATCGAGGGCCATGCCGACGAACGCGGCACCCGCGAATACAATATCGCGCTCGGCGCCCGCCGTGCGCAAACGGTTCGCGCCTTCCTCGCATCGCGCGGCATCGATCCCGGTCGGATGCGGACGATTTCCTACGGCAAGGAGCGTCCGGTTGCGGTCTGCAACGACATCTCCTGCTGGTCTCAGAACCGCCGTGCCGTCACGGTGTTGAACGCCAGCTCCTGAAGTGTCGCGCATCTGTGATGTCAACCGGCGCCTTCGGGCGCCGGTTTTGTTTTAGACCGGTGTCTATAGCGTTTGCGAGCGAGGCATGTCCTCGGGCCTGACCCGAGGACGAATACCGGTTCGCCGCAAGAAAACGCATCAAGACAAAATCATGGAGCCTGGCTTCTGATTCGATCAGAAGCGGAAGGGCTCCAAGACGTATCTAAACAGGAGACGGACTGGGAAGATCGTCGTAAAGTGACTGCCGGTGTTGGACCCGGTCACATTTTCGGCGCAGTCGGGTTTTCAATGGATGCGCTTTCGATGTGACGTTCATTTCAATCGTCAGGCCAAAATGTCATCCATAGCCCCGATGCTTGCGCGCGCAGCGGCTGTTGCCGCGGTGCTTGCGCTGTCGTCACCTGCATTCGCGCAATACGACGTCGACCCTGAGATCCGCATTCAGCAACTGGAAGATCAGCTCAGAACGCTGACCGGACAGAACGAGGAACTGCAACATCGGAATCGGATGCTCGAACAACAGCTGCAGCAGTTGCAGCCGGCCGGCGCGCCGCCTGCGGTCGCCGCCGCGCCGCCGGCGCAATCGGCTCCGACCTACCGTCAGCCGGCCTATGATCCGCAGGGAGGTCAGGCGCCCGTCGCGCAGGAACAGGCGGTCAGTGTGCCCGCGCAGGGCCATCGCGGCGATGCCTTCGATCCCAGCCGGAATCCAAACGCGCCGGGTGCACCGCGCGCGCTGGGCGGCGGACGGATGCCAATGCCGGAAGAAGCCGTGGGCTCGCCGGGCGGCCGGGAAGCGGGTGCGCCGCTCGACCTCGCCAACACCAGCCCGCGCCGTGCGGGCTATCCGGCGTCGGAGTCCGCTCCGCCCTCTGTTGGCGGCCTGACGACGCTGCCGCCGTCGGCGACGCCACGCGACGAATTCGACCTCGGCATCGGCTACATGCAGCGGAAGGACTATGCGCTGGCCGAGGAGACCATGCGCAATTTCACCCAGAAATACCCGTCCGATACGCTGACGGGCGACGCGCAGTACTGGTTGGGTGAAAGCCTGTTCCAGCGCCAGAAATATCGCGAGGCGGCCGAGGCCTTTCTCGGCGTCACCACCAAATACGACACCTCGGCGAAAGCGGCCGACGCCTTGCTGCGGCTCGGACAATCGCTGGCCGCGCTGAAGGAGAAGGAGGCCGCCTGCGCCGCGCTTGGCGAGGTCACGCGCAAATATCCCCGCTCCTCGGCGGGCGTGAAGCAGGCGGTGGACCGCGAGCAGAAGCGGGTTAAGTGCTGAGAAGCCAAGGCCACAGACGCTTACGTTTGCAACGTCCGATAGGTTTTGCCGACGCACCTTTTTGCCCGCGTCCGCTCAAAATACGGGGATCGATCACGTTCAGGATTTCCGATCGTCGATCCGAAATCATCCGCTTCTGATTCCATCGGAAGCGGAAAGGCTCTAAATTGCGGCATGATCGAGAACGACGTCTCGCCGATCTCGGCAACGGAAGCCAAGCCGTTTTTCGCGGACTGGAAAGCCGCCCGTGCGTTGGTCCTCGCCGTATCCGGCGGCCCCGATTCCATGGCTCTGATGTGGCTCGCGGCGCGCTGGCGGCGCGCCATGACGCATGGCCCCGATCTGATCGCTGTCACCGTCGATCATGGACTGCGGCGCGAAGCGGCAGGCGAGGCGCGCAACGTGAAGCGCCTCGCCAAGTCTCTCGGCATCTCTCATCGCACCGTGCGTTGGACCGGCAAGAAACCCGCGACCGGCCTGCCCGCAGCCGCGCGTGCGGCGCGATACGCGCTGCTGTTCAGGGCGGCGCGGTCCCATGGCGCGAGTCACGTCCTGACCGCGCATACTTTGGACGATCAGGCCGAAACGGTCTTGATGCGGATATCGCGCGGCAGCGGTATCGCCGGGCTGTCCGCGATGGCGCGCGAAACCATGCGCGACGGCTTCATCCTGGTCCGACCACTCCTGCATGTTCCGAAATCGCGGCTGATCGCGACGCTGGACAAGGCCGGGATCGGCTATGCGGAGGATCCGACCAATCGCGACGTCGGTTTCACGCGACCGCGCCTGCGCGCGCTGATGCCGGCGCTGGCGAAGGAGGGATGCGATCCCCGCAACCTGGCGCGGCTGGCCTCGCGTCTGGCGCGGGCCAATGCCGCGCTGGAACTCCTGGTCGACGGTGCCGAGCGCTATCTGGCGCTGCAGGATCGCGAAGCGCAGCGCCCCGGCTTTTCGGCCAAGGCCTTTGCGTCCTTGTCCGAGGAGATCAAGGTCCGATTGCTGCTGCGGGCGATCGATCGCGCCGGCTCTGAGGGACCGGCCGAACTGGGCAAGGTGGAGGCCCTGCTGTCGGCCCTCGATGGCGCGGCTGCGGGCGATGGCGTCAGCGGCCGCCGTGTTCTGCTGAAAAGGACGCTGGCGGGGGCGGTGGTGACGCTCACCGCCGAGCGGATCAGCGTCGAGCGCGCGCCGCCGCGGCGAACTCGCTGATGCATTAACCGTTGCACAGAAAAAACCATCATGCCTCCCCGGACCGGAATGGCTCGG
>NZ_MKRN01000063.1 GCF_001896955.1 Nitrobacter sp. 62-13
CAGCATCGGATACTTGTTGTCCTTCGACCAGTCGAACGTGCCGGCGTCGACGATGATGCCGCCGAGCGAGTTGCCATGGCCGCCGAGAAATTTCGTGAGCGAGTGAAGCACGATGTCGGCGCCGTGCTCGATCGGCCGGACGAGATAAGGGCTCGCCATCGTGTTGTCGACGATCAAGGGGACTCTCGCCTTGCGCGCGACCGCGGCGACAGCTTCGATATCGGTGATCGAACCTCGCGGGTTGGCGATGGATTCGATGAAGATCGCCCGCGTTCGCGGCGTGACCGCCTGCTCGAAGGATTCGATCTCGTCCGGATCGGCCCATGCCACGTTCCAGCCGAAACTCTTGAACGCGTGAGTGAACTGGTTGATCGATCCGCCATAGAGCTTGCGAGAGGCGATGACCTCGTCGCCGGGTTTCATGAGCTGCTGAAGCGTGACGACCTGCGCGGCGTGTCCCGATGCCACCGCGAGCGCCGCGGTGCCGCCTTCGAGCGCCGCGACGCGTTCCTCCAGCACCGCGTTGGTCGGATTGCCGAGGCGGGTGTAGATATTGCCGAATGCCTGCAGTCCGAACAGCGACGCCGCATGGTCGGCGTCGTTGAACACGAACGACGTCGTCTGATAGATCGGCGTCGTGCGCGCGCCGGTGGTCGGATCGGGCTGCGCGCCGGCGTGGACGGCAAGCGTTGCAAAGCCGGGGATGCGATCGGTCATCTCATGTCCTGTTTCGGTCGGAGGTCATTACGCTAGCGTTTTCGATGCTGATGGGATCGTGCGCCGCCGTCAAGGCGCTACGTGAGGCTTTGCCGGTTTCGGCATGCGGCCTTGAGGCGCGGCGAAGCTGAGGAAGGTTTATGCGCTCACGCCGGGTCGCTTCTGTTCTTGGCGGCGCGGTCGGCGGCCAGCGTGCTGCCGCCGCCGACGCTCACGCGGTTGAGCGACAGTCGCTGGCCATGCACGGGCATCGGCGCGCGTTTCGAACTCAGCGTGCGCGAGTTGACGCCCATCCATGAGATCTCCGACGACAGGCGGCCGTATTCGATCTTCGGACAGCGGTTCATCACCACCTTGATGCCGGCCGCCTCGGCCTTCGCAGCCGCCGCGTCGTCGCGCGCGCCGAGCTGCATCCAGATCACCTTCGGCAAAGGCGACAGCGTCAGCGCCTCCTCGACGATCGGCATGATGTGGCTGGAGCTGCGGAAAATGTCGAGCATGTCGAAAGGACGGCCGATGTCCTTCAACGACGCCGCGAAAGGTTTTCCCACCAGGCTCTTGCCGACGTGACCCGGATTGACCGGGATCATGTCGTATCCGCGTTCGGCGAGATACTTGAACGCGAAGTAGCTCGGCCGCACGTTGACCGGCGAGGCGCCGACCATCGCGATGGTTTTCACGCTGTCCAGGATTCCGCGGATGTAGCTGTCGTCGTAGGTGTCGTGGTTCATGCTTTACGTCAATCTGCCTTCTTTGGTCATGGCCGGGACAAGCCCTGGCATGACGCCTGCGCCTTGTTTGTCTAACATCGTTAGCACGGAATACGCCTTATCGATCTTTCCACGTCGGGTCACGTTTTTCGATGAAGGCGTCGATGCCTTCCTCGGCGTCGCGGGCCATCATGTTCTCGGTCATGACCGCGGCGGCGTAACGATAGGCGTCGGCCAGATTCATTTCAGCCTGCCGGTAAAAGGCGGCCTTGCCGAGCTTCACCACGTAGGCCGATTTGCGCGCGACTTTCTGCGCAAGGTCGAGCGCGGCGTCGCGTTCGCGCCCGTCGGCGACGACGCGGTTGATCAGCCCCATCCGCTGCGCCGCCGCGGCGTCGACCGGCTCTCCGGTCAAAAGCATTTCCATGGCGTGTTTGCGCGCGATGTTTCGGGTCAGTGCCACCATCGGCGTCGAGCAGAACAGGCCGATATCGACTCCGGGCGTCGCGAAGCGGGCCTTCTCCGAAGCCACCGCGAGATCGCAGGTCGCGACGAGCTGGCAGCCGGCCGCGGTGGCGACGCCCTGCACGCAGGCGACCACCGGCTTCGGCAGTTGAACGATGGCCTGCATCATCGCGCTGCAGATCGTCATCACGTGCGCGAAATAGGCGCGGCCGCGATCGGGGTCAGCGCGGTGCGCGGTCAGCTCCTTGAGGTCGTGGCCGGACGAGAACGCCGGACCGCTGGCGGCGATCACGACCGCGCGGATCGCCGGGTCGGCGCCGGCTGCGTCGATTGCCGCATGAAGTTCGCCGATCAGCCGCTCCGACAGGCTGTTTCGCGCCTC
>NZ_MKRN01000064.1 GCF_001896955.1 Nitrobacter sp. 62-13
TGGTGAAGGGCGCCTGCGGATTGCGGCGCGCCGGTTTGGCCTCGACGGTCGAAACGGTGAAGTTGGCGGCTTCGATCGCCTTCCTGAAATCCTCGGCCTCAGCGCCGCTGCCGATGTCGAGTCGCTGGATTTTCTTGCCGTCCGCGCCGACGAGGCGGGCCTCGAAGGCTTCACCCCGCGGCGTCGCCAGCGTCGCGATCAGCGACCAGTATTCGCGGGGCACGAATTTCTCGATCTCGAGTTCGCGGTCGCAGACCAGCCGCAGGGCGACCGATTGCACGCGACCGGCCGAGCGCGCGCCGGGCAGCTTGCGCCACAGCACCGGAGAAAGGGTGAAGCCGACCAGATAGTCGAGCGCGCGGCGCGCCATGTAGGCGTCGACCAAGGCACCGTCGATCTGGCGCGGATTCTTCATCGCGTCGGTGACGGCCTGCTTGGTGATGGCGTTGAAGACAACGCGCTCGATCTTCTGGTCCTTCAGCGCGCGTTTCTGCTTCAGCACCTCGAGCACGTGCCAGGAGATTGCCTCGCCCTCACGATCGGGGTCGGTGGCGAGGATGAGCTTGTCGGCGCCCTTGAGCGACTTGGCGATGTCATTGAGTCGGCCGACGGCCTTCGGATCGACCTCCCAGATCATCTGGAAATTGGCGTCCGGATCGACCGACCCGTTCTTGGCGGGGAGGTCGCGGACGTGTCCGAACGATGCCAGAACCTCATATGACGCGCCGAGATACTTGTTGATCGTCTTGGCCTTTGCGGGCGACTCGACAATGACGATATTCATGTTATTCCAATAGTTTACGTAAAAGCTCGGAGCTGGTTCCCTCAGGAATGCCCCGGCTGTTTCGGGGCGAACATGGGTGCAGCGCGTCCTTAAGTCAAATAGACTTGTGTGAAGGTCGGGAGTTCATCTCATCATTATAGTTGTATTTTTTATGATTCTTTACTTATAGTTGTGAACGCATGGAGGGTGGTAAGGCCAAGATACAGCTTCCACTTGGATCATGATGGTGTGGGGTCATGATGAGAGGAGTATCCTGGATGAGGGGACGACCAGGCCGGAAAAAAGAATTTGGCGACCCTGCGGGCGAGCCCGCCGGCGACGGTGGTCCTGAGGAAGCGGCGCGCTATCTGGCGGCGGCGGCGGCCGATCTCGTACTGATCGCCCGGCGCCATCGCCTGGATACCCTTGGCTTCCTGTTGGAGATGGCGCAGATGGAAGCTGAGGACATCGTCCGGCTCCGCGCGGCGCGCGAGCAGACCTGATCGAGCCGAGTGGCTTAGCTTAGGTCGCTTGAAGGACGTACAGAAAATCACGAAATCCCGCTTCTGATTCCCGTTTCCGTCAAAAGCGGAAAGTCAGTTGGAGTCTGTTTCACCTGAGTTGAATCAGACTCGTCGCTTATCCTTTTGTTTGAGCATGATCTTTTCCGAAAACCGGTTTCCACTTTTCGGGATCATGCTCTGGCAGGCTGTTGAAGAAGTCTCCAACCGTCATTCCGGGGCGCAACGAAGGTGCGAACCCGGAATCCAGCCACACTGATTTTCTTCGTATTTCTGGATTCCGGATCGCCGCTTGCGCGGCGTCCGGAATGACGACAGAGATTTTTCAACACCCCATTAGTGAAAACCGGGCCGCAGCACGGGCAAGCTTCCGGGAATGGTGCGCTTCGCGGCGCTCGCGTCGCTGGAAATCGACTGCACGCTGTCATCTTCATCGACGCGACGGCTTGCGCGGACGCTTGGTTTAGCGTGATGCGGGAGCGAAACGACAGCCTTCAGCGGCGCTGCGGATTTTTCCGGAATTGCGAAGATATTCTGCGCCGGTACGGGAAAGGTGTCGGTCGCAGGACCTTCGGCCAACGCCGACCGGCGCGGCCATGGGGACGCCTGCGGCACTGGCACGGTGCCCCGCACGAAACGGCGTGAACTGCTGAATGCCTCTGGCAAAAGAAACAGCTTGCCGTCGCGCAAGCCGGAATCCGAGATAGCGGGAGCGGGCAGCATGCCGGTGTTGGCGAAGCTGAAGCGCGGTACCTTCGGCCAATGTGTCGAAGTGACCGCCTCGGACGCCGGATGCGCCTGCCAGTCCTGCGGCGATGTCGGGGTCGCCGGCCGATCGGGCGTGGCCGACACCACGTGGACGATGTGGTAGCCGCGCTCCTTCAGGGTACGGAGAATCCTTGGCAGTGCGGCGACCGTCCGCGCCTGGATATCGTGTAACAGCAAAATGCCTTTGCCCTTGGCCTCGATCCGGCTGATCGCGAGCTGGTAAACGCGATCGGCCGAGATGTGTCGCCAGTCGTCCGCCGGAAAATCGGCGCTCCAGACCTGAATACCTTTCGAGGCCAGATAATCCTCGACATCTTTCGCCCGCAACAGGCCGGGAATGCGCATGAACGGGGCCAGCGCTGCAGGATCGCCCAGAGCCGCTGCAGCGGAGGCAATGCCGTCGTCGATTTCCTGTCGCGCCCGTTCGATCGGCATCCGGTTCATGCTGAGCGGATGGTTTTGCGAATGGGTGCCGATGGAATGGCCTGCCGCCAGCACGCGGCGTAGATCTTGCGGATAGTCGTGCGCCATCCGGCCGATCGTGAAGAAGGTTGCCTTCACGCATTCCCGCGCCAGGATATCGAGGACCTGGAGGCTGTGCGGCGGCAGGGGGCCGTCATCGAAGGTCAGCACCACCTCGTGGTCCCTGAGCGGCAACGTCTCCGGATATTGCATGCTGCCGATACGGGGATGTTCGCGCGGGTCCACGACCAGCGTCCGCGAGGTTCCGAGGGCGTCGGGATTACCGGGACAGTCGGCGGCCAAAACGGGGAGTGGCGTGAGTTCCAAAGTGGCGGCGAGCAGACCGGCGCAAAGAATCCGCGGTGGCTTCAGCCAGTTTCGGTTCAACGTCTCTGTCATTCGAACATACTTTCGCGCCGCCAATCCGGTGCCGAAACTACTCGTCGGGCGATGAACGCCCCCTTAACTCGTCGACAGGTGGGACAGCCGACGCGATGTCATTTGCGTCGGCATGCTTTTCAACGCCTTTGGGCTTCGGAACGACATGCACCACATGGTAGCCGTTGACCCGCATGTATTTGAGAAAATCGGGCAGCATGGCGGCGGTTTGCGCGCGAATGTCGTGAAACAGGATGATGCCCTTCCGCGCAGCCTTGAGCCGTCCGGTAATCAGCTTCAATTCATCCTGCGGGGTCATCGGGAGCCAGTCGCTAGCCCAGAAATCGGCGCCGAACACGACGATTCCCCTCGCTTGAAGCATTGCGAGAAGTTCAGGCGTCGACTCGAAGTACGGAAAGCGAAAAAACGGCGTGCGCGGGACATTCGTCGCCTTCCCGTTGAGGGCCGTTTCGTCCGCGACGATTCCGCGATCGATATTGTCGGTGGCTGCTTTAAGGCTCATCGCATTGAGGTGCGGATGCGACCAACTATGGTGCCCCATCGTATGGCCGAGCGCCGCGGCTTTCCTGACGATACCCGGCATCCCCTGCGAATTCCTGCCGACCTGGAAAAAGGTCGCAAGCACGCATTCGCGCGCGAGCGCATCCAGAATGCGGGGCGTCGTTGTCGCCGGCCCGTCGTCGAAGGTGAGGACCACTTCCTTGTCCTCGAGCGGGAGCGTCTGGGGAAAGCTCTTGAGGCCGACACGCGGATACCTTGTGGCATCGACCTCGAGGGTGCGCGACGTACCGAGCGTTCCGGGGCGCGGGCAGTCGCCGGCCCATGCCGGGACGGTCCATGCAACAAGAAGGAGAAGTGCAACCCTCAACTTGCCCATGCTGCGGTGGCTCATAACGTGTGTATCGCCACGTCGAGTATAGCTTATCGGCGGCCATATGGCTCCAACCGTTCACCGCGCCTTAACGCGGATCATCGACCCTCGTCCGAATCGTGGGGTTGGTCATGCAGCGATTGCGACTGAAAGCGGACGGACGGATCGTGGAGATTCGCGATGGGCGGGAGTTTCCGCTGGCGCCATTGATGCCCGTCGCGAATGCGAGTTCCGCTCCGGACCCTCTCATTGCGGGGCCTGCGACGGCCGCTACAGAACCCGAGGTCAGAAGCCTGCGTCGGCGGGCGGGCCTGACCCAGGTCGAATTCGCAGCAAGGCTGGGTGTCCCTGTTGAAACCATCCGGAACTGGGAACAGGGCAAGCGGATGCCACGCGGACCCGCACGCGCGCTTCTTGCGGTCATTGCGCGCGCGCCCGAAACCGTATTCGCTGCCCTGGACGGATATCCGGCCGGTTGAGATTCGGCCGCGCTTGGCGGTCCCTGCGGCGGCATAAAATTCGCGCAAAGTTCAGCTTACCCTCGGTGTGATCGCCGGAGGAGGTTTGCGATGCAGTACGTTGAGGCCAATGGCGCGCGCATTCCGGCCATCGGACTGGGCACATGGGAGCTTCGCGGCCGGACCTGCACACGTCTTGTCGAGCAGGCGCTGAGGTTCGGCTACCGTCATATCGATACCGCGCAGATGTACGAGAACGAGCGCGAGGTCGGGGAGGGCCTGCGCGCGTCCAGTATCGATCGTGACGCTGTTTTCGTCACCACCAAGGTCTGGACCACGCATTTCGCGCCAAACGATCTCGAGCGGTCCGTCAAGGAAAGTCTCAGGCAATTGCGCCTGGCGCAAATCGACCTGGTGCTGCTGCACTGGCCCAATCCGCGCATTCCGCTATCCGAGACCATGGGCGCGCTTGCCAACGTCAGGCGGCTCGGCATGGCGCGTCACATCGGCGTGTCGAATTTTACCGTCGCATTGATCGAGGAGGCGGTCGCGCTCTGTCCGGAGCCTCTGGTTTGCGATCAGGTCGAGTATCATCCCTATCTCGACCAGACCAAAGTGCTGGAAGCGTGCCGCCGCCACGACATGGCGCTGGTCGCCTACAGTCCCATCGCCAAGGGACGCATCAAGACCGATGACGTCTTGCGACGGATAGGGGCTGCTTACGGCAAGACGGCGGCACAGGTTTGCCTGCGTTGGCTCGTTCAGCAAAACGTGGCGGCGATTCCGCGGACATCGCGGATAGAACGGCTCTCGGAGAACATCGAGATCTTCGACTTCACGCTGAGCGATGACGAGATGGCGCGGATATCGGCGATGGGCAGCGCCAAAGGGCGTCTGACGGATTTCGGATTTGCTCCGAAATGGGACTAGCTTTCAACCGCGCAATGAACCGCGGCGGTTGATTTCGGCGCACCGCTCGCGCATGCAGGACGTCCCTTTGCTTGCCGGCTGATTGCATGTTTTTCCTGCTCGCCAAAATCATCGGATTTGTCACGCTGCCGTCGAACGCGATCGCGATCGTCTCCGGTCTGGGCCTGTGTCTGCTGTTGCTGAAACGCCATCGCGCCGGCGCAAGTCTGCTGACGGTCGGTATCGTCTCGCTGTTGGTTTTCGGATATTCGCCTGCCGGGAACGTGCTGCTGCTGACATTGTCGGATCGTTTCCCGGCATGGCAGTACGATGGACGCGATCCGGCCGGCATCATCGTCCTCGGCGGAGCCATCGATCCCGGAATATCTGCCGCCCGTGGTGCAGTCGAAACCAACGGATCGGCGGAGCGGGTCATTGCAGCGCTCGAATTGGCGCGGCGATTTCCCGGAGCGCGTATCGTCTACAGCAGCGGAAGTGGGAATCTGATCGCGGACTTCGTCCCCGAGGCGCCGATCGCCGGGCGGCTGCTGGAGACCTTGGGAATATCGCCTGAGCGTATCGTTCTTGAAAGCGGCTCCCGCACGACCGACGAAAACGCGCGGTTCACCAGCAAGCTGATTTCACCGAAACCCGGCGAACGCTGGTTGTTGGTGACGTCGGCATATCACATGCCGCGGTCGATCGGCGTGTTCCGCAAGGCGGGCTTTGATGTCGAGGCCTATCCGGTCGATTGGCGTACGCGCGGTTGGGTCGATGCCTCACGGCCTTTCGGCAGGCTGAGCGCGGGCCTCGCCTCCAGCGATACTGCCGTGCATGAATGGGTGGGTCTGATTGCCTATTGGCTGGCCGGGCGCAGCGATAGGTTGTTGCCGGCGCCTCGGCCGCCATAGGCGGCGCGCGCTCTCAATCCAGCCGCGGCAAGCCCAACCGGTACACGCCGCGGAAGTCCAGCGGATCGGCCGGCTTGCCTTTGCGATAGATCACGAGGCGTCCGGATTGTGCCAAAGCCACGGCTGCACGACGGATCGGCATCAGCAGAGCGTGCCAATCGGATTCGGCGGCAATCGCCTGCGCAATCTCCGGCGCGCTCAGTGTCCTGCTGACGTCTCGCGTCAGGACTTTGAGAATGCTTTCTTCGAGCGAGGGCGCTGGCTGCGAATCTTGTGCGATCATGGGCTGATGCCATGACGCAATGGTAGTTGCTCTGCAAGAGGAAGTGTCCAATGCGGTCCTTCCTTCGACGGGCGGCATGGGAGTGAAACCGAATGACGCTGATGCTGGTGATCGGGAACAAGAATTATTCGTCATGGTCGATGCGGCCCTGGCTGGCGCTCAAGGCCAGCGGCATTGCATTCGAAGAAAGATCGATTCCGCTCTACACCGGCGCAGCCGACAAAAAACGCATTCTTGACGTGACGCCTTCCGGCAAGGTTCCGGCGCTGATCGATGGCGACGTGACGGTTTGGGATTCGCTCGCGATCATCGAATACCTTGCCGAACGGTTTCCGGAGACGGGTTTGTGGCCAGCGAACCGGGCGGACCGCGCCCGCGCACGGTCGATCTCGGCGGAAATGCATTCGGGATTTGCGGCACTGCGGAGCGAGTGCGGGATGAACCTGCATCGGCCGGTTCGCGCGAAAGCGCTTTCCGACAATGCGCAAGCCGACATCGCTCGCATCCAGGAGATTTGGACCGATTGCCGTGGGCGGTCCGCGCAGGCCGGCCCGTTCCTGTTCGGAACCTTCACTGCGGCCGACGCCATGTATGGCCCGGTGGTGCATCGCTTCCGGACCTATGCGATCGCCGTGACGCCGCCGGTGCGAGCGTACATGGATGCCATGATGTCGTTTCCGGCTTTTCAGCAGTGGACCGAGCAGGGGCTCGCGGAAACCGGCGTGATCGAGAGATTGGAAGCCGATTGAACGCGCGTCGGCCTTCTCGGCCAGGGCACCCCGCCGGCGAGGCCCTTCCTGTGCCGTGTTGGGATAGAGCCACAACCGACACTCGCGTGGATTCGTTTCCGGCAACCAAAACGCATTACATTACTGGAAAATCTGCAAAATTTCGCGGTTTCGGCCTGCTCTTATGGCTGGCCAAAACTCGCCGCCGCATGCTATACGTAACGAAATCTTGACCGGCGTATCGAGGAACCCGGGCGGATTGGTGTGGGGCGTTGTGTGATGGAGAAGGCGTTGAAGCATAAATTTCTCGTTGGAGAAACGGTCTATTTCACCGCGAGCAACGTGGCGAGGCCGGCTGCGAGCGGCACCTATGAGGTGATCCGTTTGCTTCCCACCGACGGCGACGACTGTCAGTACCGTATCAAGAATTCGGCCGAGGCCTTCGAGCGCGTCGCGAAAGAAAGTCAGCTTGCGGCCGGCTAAAACCTCCCGTCACGATTGAGCCAAGGTTTCTCTGAGTAAGGTTTCTCTGAACTTCCTGGATCAAGGTCCTCCCTGACCCCGACCAGGGCTTGTCTTGAAGCCGTCTGAGGCGGACCCCTCCGGACTGATTTTGCCGCATTCCCGGGTCAGTGAATAACCTGGGAATCCGCATTGGCATTCGTCGATTGCGTTTTATGCTGCTCCTACTCGGCATGAGGGACAATCGCGTATGAACTGGGCGTCGGCAACATCACTCGATCAATTCTGGGGTTCCTCGCCGTTCCCGATGTGGCTGACGCTGGCGGCGGCGGCATTTTTCGCAATCCTCGTCCTTCTGACGCTGGTTCGCGCCGACAAATCGGTTGCGAATGTTGTTCTGACCGTCATCACGTTGCTTGCGATCGGAGTAGCGGCCGCCGCCACCATTCGTAGCGGCGGTTCTGAGGCGTTCGCGTCGAAAAATCCGTCCGTTCCGGTCAACGTCGCGATGCCGGCATTGTCCTGCATCGACGGCCTTGCCGGCGATGTGGTCGAGGTCGCCTGCGAGAAGGCGTTGTTCGGTACGCCGGATGCGGTGGCCGCCGCCGTGTCCTACACCGCATCCGAAATCAGCCGACTGAGATCGTTCGGGGAGGCTGCCGGCAGCATGCCGCCGGAGTTGCAGGCGCTACGGCGGGCAATCGAACGCGATCGCTATGGTCTTGTCGCCCATGTGCTCGTATCCCGCGATCACTGCCAGCCCTCCGACTGCGCCGCCTTTCAATTGCTGACCGATCGAAACCATATCGCTGCGAACATGGAGGAGGGGACCTACGAGAAGCTTGTGACGCATTATGCGTCGTCGTGGAATGCGCAGGCGGAAACGGCGAAGGCCGCGGAGGCCGGCATGCCGCCGCCGCTCGGATCGGAGCCGACGGGCAAACCGACCAACGCCGAGTTTCCGTCCTCCGCATCGATTCCGCCGGTCAGCATCATGACGCCTGAACCGCCGACAGGGACGGCGACGCAGTCACCACCGCCGGCCCCGCCCGCCGCGACCGCGCAAGCGGTTCCGAAGCCCCGTCCGGCTCCTGCCAAGAAGCAGGCCGCCCCGAAGGCCGCGCCCAAGGCACACACGGTGGCGCCGGTTCGCCTGACGCCCGAACCACCTCCGGCGAGCACGCAGCAGAATTAGCGGACTGTTCGAAGGCGTGGCTGACATGCACCTCAATCTCGTCAAGCTGGCGGTCGGTTGCGACTCCGTGAAGGACCTCAGGGGCTGGATCGCCGACCGCATGAAACAGGCCAAGCGAAAGGGCCTGCCGCGTCACCACATCCACATCACCCGGATGACGCCGAAGCGCGACGAGGAATTGCTCGCGGGCGGCTCTCTCTACTGGGTCATCAAGGGTGAAATCGCTGCCCGGGAGAAACTGATCGGAATCGAGCCGTTCCGCGATTCCGATGGTATCGGCCGGTGCCGCATCGTCATGAAACCACAGGTGATCGCCGTCAGGCCGCGTCCGATGCGCCCGTTTCAGGGCTGGCGCTATCTGTCCGCCGCTGATGCGCCTCCCGACCTCGGCAGCAATGCGGCGAGTGTCGCCGCGATGCCCGAGCCGCTGCGGCGCGAGTTGCGCGATCTCGGGTTGCTGTAACGGTAACAAGCAAGGCGGATGCCTTGGTGCCAAACTCTGATTCAACTAAACGCCGATGTTATCGATCAGGCGTGTCGTTCCGATCTTTGCCGCGACCAGAAGGCGGACCGGTCCGTCTTTTAGCGAGCGGATCGGAGCCAGCGTTTCAGCATGGCGCGCCTCGAAATAGTCCAGCGCGAAGCCTGCGTCACCGATTGTTTTCGTCCCGTCGGCCATGACGGTTTCGAGATTGCCGCCGTTCCGCAAACGCTTGGCGGCTTCCTTCATGACGCGATGAAGCATCGGCGCTACGGCGCGCTGCGCGGTCGACAGATAGACATTGCGCGACGACATCGCGAGCCCGTCGCGCTCGCGCACGATCGGAACTCCGATCACTTTCACGCCGAGATCGAGATCGGCGGCCATTCGCGTCACGACCTTGAGCTGCTGATAGTCCTTCTGGCCGAACAGGGCGACGTCCGGCCGGCACTGTGTGAACAACTTGCCGACGACGGTCGCGACGCCGCCGAAAAAATGCGGCCGGAAACGGTCTTCAAGACCTGCCGTCGCCGGTCCTTCGGTCAATATCCGCGTCGCGAAGCCCGCTGGGTACATCGTGCCGACGTCCGGATTCCAGACCAGGTCGACCTGCGCCTGCGTGAGTTTGGCGATGTCGGCTTTCCAGGTCCGCGGATACGATCCGAAATCTTCGTGCGGCGCGAACTGGGTTGGGTTGACGAAAATCGAGACGACAACCTTTGACGCGCGCCGTTTTGCCTGATGCACCAGCGCCAGGTGCCCGTCGTGAAGCGCGCCCATGGTCGGCACCAAAGCGACGGTCGCCCGGCGCGTTCGCAAGCTCTCCAGGGTGCGGCGCAGCGAGGGAAGGGTACGGGCAACAACGGGCGCGCGGGGCATTGCTCCTCGTTACGATTTTTTGCCTTATATGTCATGTGTATATGGCATACATCTCGACAACAATGGGAGGAATCTCCCGGGTTGAAAACTTCCGAATAGGAATGGAAACTGACGCAGGATTCCGTCGGTTTGCCCGTCGGCCCCGCACGCGACGTATTGAGGCGTATTGAATCGTCCGTCGTTTGCGCCACATTGTGTGTTTAAATTCGTGCGAGTCTTGATGTCCCGCGATCCGCTGCCGCCAAAATATCCTGCTGACCCGTCCGTATGCCGGAGCACATCACTCGGCGGAAACGCGCCGCTGCCTGACGTAAAGCCATCGACCGCGTCCGATATTGCTGCGTTCGTGGCCAAGGCGCGCGCGATGTCGCCCTATGCCGCGGGCAGCCGCGGCAGGCTGATGTTTGCTCTCGACGCGACCATGAGCCGGCAGCCGACATGGGACATGGCCTGCGCCCTTCAGGCCGACATGTTTCGCGAAGCCGCCGCTATCGGCAGCCTCGACATCCGCCTGACCTACTATCGCGGCCCCAACGAGTGTCGCTCCAGCGGCTGGATATCCGACAGCAAGAAGCTGGCACGGTTGATGAGTACGATCGATTGCCGCAGCGGCGACACTCAAATTGGCAAAGTGCTCTCGCACGCGCGCAGCGAAGCGGTTGAGTCAGGCATCAAGGCGGTGGTGTTCGTTGGTGACGCAATGGAGGAATCGGCCGATGATCTCTGCGCGACGGCCGGCGAATTGGGGCTGCTGAAGATACCCGTGTTCATGTTCCAGGAAGGGCGGGATGCGACTGCGGAGAAGACGTTTCGTGATATCGCACGGCTGACCGGCGGCGCGTGGTGCCGGTTCGACCCCGGTGCGGCAGCCCAGTTGCGTGAATTGCTTCGAGCGGCCGCGGCCTATGCCGCGGGCGGCCGGGATGCGTTGCGGCGGCTGTCCACCGCCAGCGCGACCCAGCTTCTGGGACAAATGAAGGTAGCGCCATGATGCGCCTGGTATTTCGTATGCCGCAGTAACCGCCGCCGCCAACAATCGCTTTCGCCGGTTGCGCCGACATACTATCTATCCGCCATGCCGACTCTGATCTTGGGCCTCGTCGCCTTTCTTTTCCTATATTTGCTGCTTCAATTACTCCGGGCGGCAAACCCGGCCGTGCTTGCCCGGGCCATCAGGCTCGCAGGGGGCATTATTGCGCTTGCGGTGGCGGTCTTCGTCGGCATCAAGGGAGAAGTGGCGATAGCGCTGCCCCTCGGGATTTTCGGCGCCACGCTTCTGGGCTGGTCGCCGTCCTTTGCGTCGTTCTTCGGCAGAGTTTTCCGCTCGGGGACACCGAACGCGGGGGGACAAACGTCCCAGGTGCGCTCGCAGTTTCTCGAGATGGTCCTGGATCACGACAGCGGCCGTCTCGGCGGATGGATCCTTGTCGGGCCCGATGCCGGCCGCTCGCTTGACGATTTCGACCTGCCGCAACTCGTCGCAATGATGACGAGCTTCGATGCCGAGAGCTGTGCTTTACTTGAAAGTTACCTGGACCGCAGGTTTCCCGCCTGGCGTCAGAACGCGCAAGGCGATCCGGCAGGGGGGCGACGTCACGCGCCGACGGGCGGTAAAATGACGGACGAGGAGGCTTACCAGATCCTTGGCTTGCAGCCGGGGGCGAGCGGGGACGATATCCGGCGCGCGCATCGAGGGCTCATGAAGAAACTGCATCCCGACCAGGGGGGGTCGACGTACCTGGCGGCCCGTGTAAACGAGGCCAAGGA
>NZ_MKRN01000065.1 GCF_001896955.1 Nitrobacter sp. 62-13
CGCTACCCTCAAACCACGCCGCGCGAAGGGGTCAAAATTGGACGCCGATACGGGGTCAAAGTTCAACGCCGATTGACAGGCGGACAATGAGAAGCAGCTTCATCCCCTCCTTTCTTCCAACTGCGCGATGCCGGAATAAAGACTACGATGGGGCCTATGGCCGGCGACGAACGCATCTGCCCCAAATGCCATGGCCCGACGGTGCAAGCTTTCGTAGGCCAGCACCCGCGCCGGCGCAGGTTCGTCTGTCCGAACTGCGATTTGCCTCTCGAGCCCGCCAAAGCGGCGAAGGACGAAACGAACGGCAAGGAGCCGAAGCCGCAGAATAATGAAAAACCAGCGTCTTGACTCTACGTTCACGTTACGTTCTTATTCCTCTGACCTGCTACCGACGAGCCTTCCCCCATGCCGGACCTTTCCTACCTGCGAAGCGAGATCGACCGCATGCGCCGCCAGATGGTGCGCCAGCGCAAAGATATAAAGTCTCTTCAGCGGGCCGGCATATCGACGAAGGCTGCCGAAGAGCTGCTCGGGCGCATGGCGGCGAAAGTGGCCGGCCTGTGCGCCGAGCGCGACCGCCAGGCCAAGGAGCAGCGCGCCAAGTATCCCGGCACGAACAAGGCCATTAACGGACCGATCGAGCGGCGCTTCCGATGAGCGTCTACCGGCGCATCCTCCGAGGCGCCGACCATACGCACAGGCACTGGGTCGCGCTTCAGGAGGAGAAGTGCATCGGCGCGAACTACCAGATGCTGAGAATATTCTGCGACGAGCGCGGGCTTTCGCTCTCGCCGCACGGGCACTCGGTGGTGTCGGACGGCGCGTTCTATCAGGTGTTCATGTTCGCCGAGGAGGAGCCCGCAGAGATCTTCCGCGCGGCGTTCGGCGGCGAGCGAATGCGTCCTGAAGAGAAGGGCAAGGGCGCGCTGGGCGCAGTGGAACAAGGGCTCCTGAGGCGTCTCGCGGAACCAGGCTCGGGCGAGAAACGTTTGTAGCTGCCACCGTGGAGGACAACGTGCAGCAGAGGCAAAACATGACGCGGACAAAATCGATCCAGGAGCGCCTTGCCGAGTTCGCGGAGGAGACGCGCCAAGAGGCCGCAGGCCTGCCCGACGGCAAGGAGCGCGATGAGCTGCTCAAGAAGGTGCAGCGTGCCGAGACGGCGAGTGAGATTGAAACGTGGAGGAATCCGCCCGAACTGCCGCCTAAGTTAAGGGCCCAAATATTTGAGGCACGCCGGAACCGTACGCGCCCAACTTCGTTTCGTAGTCCATCATCGTTTCTCTCCTTGGCAGCTATCGGTGACTGAGAGCCGCGCGCTCCCGCCCAATGCGGAGCGAGCGATGTGCAGGAAGTGCGACAACGTACGTTACAAGATCGCCGCCGCCCGCGAGCTTTTGGCAGAGCTGACAGATCCCGCCAGCATCTCCCTCAGCACGGCCGACATCGAGATCCTCGAAGAGAATCTGATCAGAGTGGTTGCGAAGCACCATCCCGCCGAACGGTAGCTGGGAACGAGACCCGAGGTGCGAAATTAATCTCCAGGCCGCGGTTATCTCCTGCCGTTGGCCGGCACGGCCCCGCGCTCCGTGCCCCGGTGAGCCTTGCGGGACCGCGCCGCGGTCAAAAGACCCGCCGTCGTCGCGGGTTTGAAGCCTTCCTAATAGATACAGACGATGAGCTCGGTTGCATTTGCGGCGAAGGGATGCCATGCGACTGCACGACAGCGACCCGCTTCCCGCCCAACGAGGAACGAGCCATGTGCAGCAAATGCGATGATCTACGTCGAGAGATTGCCCACAACCGCGGGCTTTCGCTCGGACTGACGGACCCGGCCGAAATCAGCCTCAACAAGGACGAGCTTAGAACGCTCGAAAAGAAGCTGGATGAACTAGACACCCAGCACCTGCAGGAGAGGAAGCCCTCTAGTCAGGCCAGATATAGTTAAGGACCGGCGTTGCAGCAGCGAGAATTGAGCACTAGCCCCACTTTTACCTCTGATGCCCTCAGACGCAGCAAGTGAAGCAGCTGTAATGCTCCGGTATGTATCCGTATCCTAGTCGGCTCTCTTTCCGATGCTGTTCAGATGTCAGGGCAAGAGTGGTCAACTTGTTTTCCGTGCCCGCAAAGCTCCGCTATTCACACCCGCCGAACGTTCAGCCCCGTTTCGTCAGGAAGTGCACATAGTCGGCGTCCCAGCCTTCATGCGCTTGAGCAGCGCCTGGCGCCGCTGGTCGGGCAAGCCGGGGCCGCGCTCGAGGAAGTCCTGCACCGCCCTCTTGAACTCCTCCACCTGCGGCTCCTCTCCCGTGACCAGGTCGCCATACTCGTCCATGATCTCCTGCACGCGCGCCTCTACGTCGTTCATCGCCATCCGCCCGGCTGCTCCCATGCGTAACCGAGGGTCCGCGCGACTAGTTCCTCCTGCTCAGGAACTCCGCATACGATGTGTCCATCTCGAGAAGCCTGTCGATGAGCAGTGCTGCCGCTCTCAAGGAAGTCGGCCAGTATCCTCTTGAGTTGCTGCACGGCCGGCTCCTGGCTCACCGGAACATCGCCGAAGCACTCCGCCATTCCTATATTAATCGCCGCTCGTAGGCGCATTCATTTTACGGCGCGGGCATTTCGGATATATCCGCGTACCTGCTCCTTGTAGCCGCCACGGGTGAAGTCGCGAACGCGATTCGCCATTAAGGTCGCAAGGCGCCGATATGCACCCGCCGTACGCTGCCCAAACGCATTTGCGTGGAGCTTCGTTCTGCGCGCTAGCGCTCCAGCAGTAAGCGCCATAACGATATTGGCAGTTCGTGCCGATGCACACGATTAGAAATGGAAAGGGCCGTCGTCCACGCGCGGGTGCTTTGAGATACCGCGCAGGGACAAAAGCGGCCGGACCATTCTGCTCACCACTTCCGCTACTTCAAGCCGCCCGTCGGGCGATCGTCAGCCAGGTGTATCGGCCGGAAGTATCGCGGAAAGGATCAGCATCGAAAGGTGTATAGTGATCCCTTTCGACAGCGGCCATGGCTTCGCTGGCGGTTGCAAACCAAATGACCTTTCCCATTCTACCCAAGAGTTTGGAGCCTCGTACCGCATACCAACCCGATGTCCCCCGCCTGACATAGCAGCGGCAGCGCCCCCACCGCCGGAAAAATCCACCCTGAGCGCTTTCAATCCAGCCGAGCTGTGCTCCTGCAGGCCAAGATTTTTCCGCAGCCAAACATGCTGCGTGGGATGAAGGGAATAGATCAACGAGCCGCCGCTGCATCGACGGCCATGATACGCCCCAAGAGGCGCCGCCTGTCCTGAAGACCCGCCCTATAATCCTTTCTCTTAAGCTCCACACCAGGTCTCCGCCTGGCTCTTGTACCAGTCTTGCGACGTTCACGCCGATCATCGTGTACCTCCTTCTCTTGTCTTTCAGGACCGATCAACCCCAGCCCGCCGTCTCACCTTTGTACCTTGTTGAGGATTGAGCCGAGCCGCGCATGGGCCGCGCCCAGCCTCGCGTGACGGTGTCGCGGAAGCCGCCCGGCATTAGGCGGCGAGACTGGATCGGAATAAAATTGAGCTCGCGCATAATCGCGGCGAGCCGGCGCGCGTTGCTGGTGGTTGGGCGCGCTCCGACAAGGTCGAGCAGTGCAGCGGTGCTCATGGCCTCGCTGTCACGCACGGCATTGGCGATAATCTTCCGCCAGGGGTCAGTAGGTGGAGCATTGAGCTGGTCGGCTGCTTCTCGCATGCGCTCAAGAAAGGACATTGGAATCTCCAACTGAGAGGGTATTCGGGTCCGCAGCAGTCGATCCGTGACGCTTCCGGCGGATAATAGATTCGGCGCGCTCGGCAATGGCGTAGCCGACGTTAGCAGCTAGCTGCATCCGGCCTGCCGCGCACACTATTGCAGGGCGCCGGGAGGTGCGGGAAGTTCGGGAAGTACCCGGCCCTAGGTATTGATCAATATGGGACGATACCTTCATTTTTTGATCCTCATGTTAGGACTGAAAACTTCCCGTACTTCCCCGGTTTCCCGGAGCGATTGCCGCTCCTGCGTTCGGCTGGACCGTGATCAGGTTGGAGTTCGTCGTGTGATCGTGGTTAATTTCCAGAATGAGGCCGCCGTTGTGAGCCCCCCTAAGGCGACGGGCCCAATATCCAAACAGCTTTGCATCGATCCGCTTGCTCCCAAGTACGTCGTTGAGGGCGTCGTGCAGCGCCTGCTCTGCCTGCGTTGGCTGGGGCATCTGAATTGCTCCCGTCGAGCGTTGGCTATCTGCAACCTTTTTGTGAACCGCGATGGCATCCGCAGCCCTGAAAGGCACCGTGCCAAATTGCTGATAAAGCGCTGCCAGCAATGATGCGTCAGTCTGACGCCGCGGATCCTCCGCCTTGTTCCGACGGAACACTTCGCTGATGTCATAGCCGGTAATCCAATAGACGAGGTCGCGGACCTTAGTCGACCAGGCATCGAACGAACCAATGGCTGGTAACCGCTGAGTTGGCATACCCGCCAGACGAAATGCCCGCATAGCGGTGAAGGCGGCCAGCAGCAGAACGGGACGCCTCTGCTGAATGTACGCCACGGGATCGAAGCCGTAGCGAAGGCGTTCGGGGTCTACGGACGCCGGCACGATGTCGATCGGGATCGTTCGGCGCGCCATATCGCCCGTGATAATTGGGTTGTTGCCCGTCAGTGACATGAAGGAGCAGTTTCGGACCTTCACGATGTCACTATGTCCAAGTGGACGAATATCGGCGCGGCCTTCGGTAATCATGCTTTCTAGCAGGTCGCCCTGAACCTGCATTCCATTGGCATTGTCGATCATGAGCGCCGCCGGTGCTTGCAGCAGAATAGCCGTCAGGCGTTTTTCGAACTCCTCACTGCTGCCGCCCCACGTGAGAACAACCGGCCCCGTATCAAAAGCCAGACGCACGAGGCCGCGCACGATCTTGCCCTTACCTGTCGCGGGCATCGAGCTGCGCACGACGAACATCGGCGCCACGGGTAAAAAGGGACGCTCCAGCGCGGTAAAGATGGCAGCGAGCACAAGCGCTTTGCCGGCATTTGGGTTATCGAACTGATATTTGGAAAACGGCAGGCACAATATCTCTGCCATTCTTCTGGCCTCGTCCAGCTTTGGTGCCCGCGGGATGTCGAGATCGGGCAACCTGTCATGGAATAAGCCGGTTCCAGCGTCATAACCTGAGATCGAATGGACGTCCCCATTGTCGTCGATGCGTGGCACACGGACGATGCCGCGCAACGGCCGCGCACCGTATCGACCGCGCATTTGAGCAAGATAGTCGTTGACGAAGGACCGCGGCGGATGGGTGCGCACAAGTCGCCTCTCGTCCTTGCCGCCTTCCCGCTTTTGCCACACCAGCCGTTCGGCTCGTTCCATAATATCTGCCGAAGTGGCGAGCGTTGTGCCGGGTAGATCGCCCTCCCACTGCGCACCGAATGGCAGCTCGTCATCTTTCGGCTTTCGCAGGATCACCAGTGGGCCGGTCGAGTCACCTAACGTGAAGGTGTCGGGATCGGCCCCTACGATGTGGTCAAGGCGCTCGCGGCACCCGGCTTCGTTCCCCGGCTTGTACACCGCGATATTCGGATCGGCCGCGTCTATAATCAGCTTCCATTGATCAAAATTCGCGCCGCATTGGTTGGCGACGTGGATCAATGTGCCAACGGTTACCCCGGACGCCGGTGACACTGTGCGTCGGCAACCTTCAAAAAACTCCCGCAGGCTATCCGGTGCATCTGCATTAACTGCAGTCGACGCCGCCGCTACAAAGATATCTTCCGCATCCATTACTCCGCTGCGGGCGATTGCGAGTGCCAGTCTCAAATAGTCTTGATAGCTACCGCCATTGGCTGCCAGCTCAAAAAGTTTGGAGTTCTTTGCGATGTGGAGGGCCGCATGGCGCACTACGTTGCTTTGCTTATCGGCTGGAAGCCTCTCGAACCAGCCGCCCGATTCGAGGCCATCGGAGAGCCTATCGGTAGCGTCCTTCATCATTTTTTGGACTTGTTCATCGACCTGAAATAGGTCGACCGGCGGAGTAGAAGGCGGTTTTGCTGAAGACAAAGGCGACATCTGAGGCGGAGCTGATGCGCCCAGCGCTGCGATAAGCGCGTTCGGCGAATGCTGCGGCCTTAGACCCCCGCACGGCTCCAAGATGACAAGGCGAGGTTGGCTGGCATTTTTTAAATGCAGCGTGCCTGGTAGCCGCATAACTCGAGGAAGGTCTTTGATCGAGCGGTCTGTTCCCAACTTCTCGATCAGAGCTTGTTGAAGGTCAGAAAAAGCATCACGATGCACATCACCAAAGAAGTAGTAATGAGCGCCTCTTCCGGTTCTTATGACGGCGCTTGCGGCGACGCCGGAAGCCGCGAGCACGCTTTCGCAATGCTCCACCTGTTCCGGTCCATCGGCATCGACGAAGAGCGCTCTGGCTCGGACGATGTTCTTTTCCTTGCGGCCTTTGAAATCGGTCTCGTTGGGTGTGACGAACACTCCATACTGGTGCCGTTGGTTATTCAATGCTTCAACCTTCGGCCAGACCTCATCCAGGCTACCATGGAAGATTTCCGGTCGGCCGCCACCAGTATCGCTAATGAATTGGAAGGTGAATTTGGTCGCATGCGCATCGAGCGCGGTGAGAAACTCCCACGCCATCGCCTTTTCGTGGGTAGCGTTATTAGCCGGGATTGTGTCAGTAGCGCCTGTTGCTGTGGCAGCAACGAGCAAGGATGAGCGGTCCTCCTGGCCAGTGTCGATTGAATGGCTGGCGATATCGATCATCGTTCGCCCCTGCTGCTGGGCGGCGTCAAAAGATCGGCAAAACCGTAGCGGACCAGACGGCCAAATTTCAGAAATGGAGGCCACTGGCCCTTGGAACGCCTGACGGACAGGGCAGCTTCGGTCAGCCGCGTGACTAGAGCCGTTTCTGACGGAGTAAGCAGGGCATTTGCCGGAAGTTTGTAGATTTCCTCCAGCGAGCGCGGCGCTAATCTCGGCCGCTCTTTTTTCGCGCTGGACCGTCGGTGAGAGTTGGTGTCTATCATCGTGGATTACCTCCACGATGCACGTAGCAGCATCAGGAAATGGACGTTGTTACGTTAATTATTTGAGTGGAATTACGGCAAGGGGTCGTTGCGGTGAATATTACCTAATGTTTTGCGTGCCTCGCTGGTCCGGGCTGGACGGGTAAGGGAGCCCACGTCGCCATCGCACGCAAGATGAAAGGCGGTCTGCGCGATTGCTTCAAGCTCGGTGACTGGTCCAGCGTGTCCAGGCCACTGCTGCCAGTTTCCTTGAATTCCATGCTTGTCTAGAAGGTCTGCAACATTCACTGACAACAACATTGCCGTGCCGTTCGGCGGTCGTCCTGCACCCTTGGCCCGCAACACATGTTGCCGGCCCGCGTAGGCGTAAGACACCTCTTCGACGATTTCATTGACGACCTCTTTCGCGACCGGCAAGCCGTGCCGGCTGAGAGCCTGCTCGATCAAGTATCGCAAATTCTGCTCTATTTCTACCGGAAGAGACGCGCAGTCGGCTGGCGGGCGAACATCATCCAAATCCTCCAATCTTTCGTCGAGGCGGGGTGTGGTGCCAGATTTCCAACTGTATTTACGCATTGTTGGAACCACGGGCGGTTAGAGAGGCCACCGCATCGTTCAATGCTTGGCGTGCGTCTTCTCCCGCCAGTCGCACATAAGTCCTTGCCGACGCGATGCTGCGGTGTCCCAGCCCGGTCGCGATGATGTGCGGACTTGCGCCAGCGCGCGCAAGCGCCGTCCCGACTGAGCGCCGCAGGTCGTGGATGCGAAGGTCCTGGATGCCCGCTCGGCGGAGTACCCGCATCCACGCTTTTGTCAAGCCAATGAGATGACGGGAGCCGACCGGACTCGGAAAAACCCATGGCTCGCCAGCGGAGTGATCTAGCCGCTGTTGAAGCAGCTTGACGGCTGGTGTCGTGAGCGGAATGGGGGTTGCGGTTTTGTTTTTTGCGACTTGCGCCGGTATGGTCCAATTCGCAGCCCCGAGGTCGATATCCTCCCAACGCATGCCAAGGACGCTTCCCCGACGAGCTCCAGTAAACAGCAGCATCAGAAAGACACTCGCCCAAGGCTCTCCCTCGGTCTCGATTGAGCTAATGAGGTTTTCGAGTTCATCGGATTTCAGAATGCGGGACCGCGATGTTTCCTGGAACCGCATCAGACCCTTAGCCGGATTGACGGCCAGCCGGTCTGATCGAACAGCAAAGTTTAGAAGAGCCGATAAAAATGCGGCAACGCGATTGGCGGCAATCGGGCGGTCGGCTCCAATCCGATCGATCAGGCCCTGGCAATCGGTGCGGGAAATCTCCGCCAGAGCCTTCTTGCCAAGAGCTGGGCTCACTTCGGTCTCCCAGCGCTGCTTGTCTCGGCGCCAAGTCCGATTGCGCTGTTTCAAATGAGAGAGATATGAGGGCCACAGATCGGAAAGTTTGGTCTTCCGGGCACGCGCGGCCTTCCGCAATGCGACAGGGTCGTTACCTTTGGCGATTTCACCGGCAATTGTTCGTGCGGCCTGACGCGCATCGTCAAGTCTAAGACCGGGGTAACGACCCAGCGTAATCCGCTGAGTGTGCCCGTTGATTTTCTTGACGACTACAAACGAGCGGCCGCCCGTCGATCCAACACGGACGGCGAGCGAGGGCGTGACGGTGTCGTAAACGTAGGCCACGCTTACCCGTGGCTTTACAAGGTTCGCTATGCGCTGCTCCGTCAGCTTCACGCGGGTGGTCGGAGTGCGCTCGGATGTTGATGGCAACTTAGTTAATGACAACGCGGTACTCATATGAGCAACTCGACTTTGCAACCCCATTGCAACCGGGAAAGCCAATGAATGAAAACTCTAGCAAATGAGTTGGAAGAAAAACGTTGTTCTTTCAAGTGTAGCGATGTCACGACAACGAGAGACAACGAAGGCAGTGAGACTGAAAATCGCAGTGTCGGTGGTTCGATCCCGCCCCTGGGCACCATGGACTTGAAGAAGCATTTCCCTTCAAGAAGTTAAGCCCTTACAGTGAGTTGCGCTCACCCGACTGTGTAACAACGGTGGGCAACAATGCTGTTTCGGATGGTGCGCCCGATGCGACGGGATGGTTCGCGAAATCGATACTTCGTGCGTCGGATTCCTGCCGATGTCCGGGCGAAAGCAATCGGCCACAAGCTGACCATTCCGCTGGGCGATGGTGAGACCCGAGCAGTCACCATCACACCACAAGCACAGTCCGTGCGCTTCTCTCTCGGCACCGATGATCCGATGAAGGTGAAGGCGAGGAGCGCCGCTGTTGATGCTCACCTTGAGCAGGTCTGGCGGGCTCTCCGCGAAGACACACCCGTCAAGCTCTCCCCGGAGCAAGCCGAAGCCTTGGCGGGTCAATTATACCGGGCATGGACATCCAGCGAGAGGCGTGAGCGAACCATTGCCGTGGAGCAGGGTGCTGATGGCGAGATGCACATCGTTGAGCATGATCCGCTGGACGATGAAGACATCTTCACGGCATCCCTTGCGCGTCACGTTCGGCCGGGCCTCTATGGGAAGAAGGTGATGGACCTGGATCAACTTCCGCCTGCCGATGAACGACCCGAGGCAAGCGACCTTGAGACGTCGCTAGGTCCGCTCGTGAACCGTCTGTTGCTGGCTAAGGGCATCGGCCGCGTCGTACCGCAATCTCGCGGGCTGCTTCTCGTGGCCTTCTGGCGTGCTCTGCGGGACGCCTTGGAGCTTCGCCTCAGGAATGCACAAGGGGACTACTCGCCAGACGGGAAGGCCGAACGCTTCCCTGCAAGGGTATCTCCACTTGCCCCGCCTGTCTCAGCTATCAAAGGAGGATCATTAACCGCATTGGTCGAAGGATGGTGGGTCGAAGCTAAGGCTCGCAACCTCAAGCCGAGCACGCATGACAGCTATAGCAATACTATAAAGGCCCTAGTGGCGTTTGTTGGTCACGACGATGCAGGACGTTTAAGGGTCGAGGATGTGCGTGGCTTCAAGGATCACCGTCTCGCGTTAATCAACCCACGCACCGGCCGCACCATCTCGGCAAAGACCGTGAAGGACAATGACCTTGCGGGCCTCAAGACGATCTTTGGCTGGGCAGTGGCGAACGGCAAGATGCGCACCAATCCAGCCGAAGGGGTCACGTTGAAGACACCAAAGGTGCGAAGGCTGCGGGTGAGCTGCTGCCGGTTTGATGGACACCGAGATTGGGTGTTTCATGAGGCCGGAGGTTGCCATGCAGAGACGGAAATTCAGCC
>NZ_MKRN01000066.1:0-2022 GCF_001896955.1 Nitrobacter sp. 62-13
GATTTCGGGGCCGGTTGAAACGTAGTGAGCCTTGGGATTGTCGAGATTGTTCCATTGATCGGCAAACAGCACGCCGTTCGGTTCGGATTTACGCAATTCGTCGGCGAGCCGCCTCGCGATATGCTGATAATTGTTCGGATTGCTATAGGGGAGCGCCGGGACCTCGACCAGTTCGGCTCCGCACAGCCGAAGCATGTCCTTCTTTTCCTGGCTTTGCGTCTCCGGGATGACGATCATTGTGCGGTATCCGCGCGCGCTGGCGACGACCGCGAGGCCGATGCCGGTATTGCCGGCCGTGCCTTCGACCACGAGTCCGCCGGGCTTGAGATCGCCCCGCTTTTCCGCTTCCAAAATCATCTGCTTGCCGGCGCGATCCTTGACCGACTGACCCGGATTCATGAACTCGGCCTTGCCGAGAATGGTGCATCCCGTCGTTTCCGAGGCGTGCTTCAACTTGATAAGCGGTGTGTTGCCGATCGCTTCGACGACGTCGTTATTGATTCTCATGGGATGCTTGATCTTGTCGGTCCGTTGGAGGAATGCGGCAACCCTAGTTGAGAGGCGGGGGCGCTACAAGGGAGGGAACGAAGGCGGCCGATCCGCATGATGGGACGGGCGTTCAGTTCGCTGCTTTTGCGATACGCCGCCGCTGATGCCTCCTGAGCCTGTCAGGATGTCCAGCCGCAAACTACCCGCGCGGGCGCGTGCACGTTCGATTCGTCCGCATTGGCCCTGAATCCGCTGCAGCGTGGCGTGCCGGGCCGAAACGTCGCATGAAATCTTCGTAAGATTGGCGAGACAACTCGCGATCCGCGACTTAGGAAAGCCTGTAAAATCGAGGCTTCTTGATGAATCAGGTGAGCCGCAGGGCCCTGATGCCAATAGAACGTATCTAATGTTCTAGGCCGAGCAGGACTGTCCGTCCACTCACCAGACCGCTATAGGATAGAGCGGTTCCAAGAGAAAGCATGATTGCCGGTGGCTAGGTCGTTTTTTATGTCGGATAGGGGCTGAACGTGGGCGCTGCGGCCTCACGCGAATACCTGTCGTCGCTTTTGGTCCCCCTTGGGGGCCGGCGTGAGTGATTCTTCTGCGAAGGCGTCGATCGATCCACAAAGGGTTGCGAACTGGGTTTGGCGTCCCGCCATGTTTCTGTTGGGATTGGCAGCCGTCGCAGCGTCGGCCGGCTGCATCTTGACCACGGATCTTCCTGATCCGGCGCTGGACATACCGGCCGGATACAAGGCGACACGGCCGGCTACGCCCGATGCTCCGCCGACGCTCGACTGGTGGCGCGGCTTTCGCTCCTCGGAACTGACCGACCTGATGGAGGAGGCCCAGACCGTCAACCTGGACATCGCCGCTGCGACGTCGCGGATCATTCAGGCCGATCAGCAAGCCCGGATCGCTGGCGCGGCGTTGTTGCCGAGCATCAGTGTCGGCGGACAGGAAACCTATTCCCGCATCTCGGGCTCCAGCTCCAGCGGCCTCAGCATTGGCGGCCGGGAAGTGGTGAACTATTCATCCACCCTGAGCGCCGCCAGCTATGAGATCGATTTCTGGGGCAAAAATCGCGACGCCGCTCGGGCTGCGGAGGAAACTGCGAACGCGAACCGCTTTGACCGGGACGTGGTTGCGCTGACGACGCTCTCGAGTGTCGCCAATGCCTATTTTCAGGTGCTCGCGTCGCAGGATCGCATTCGAACCGCCGAGCGCAACATCGCCAGCGCCGCGCGCGTCCTCGAGGCGATCAAGCAGCGGCTGAATGCCGGCACGGGGAGCGATCTCGATGTGGCGCAACAGGAAAGCGTGCTGGCAAATCAGCGCGCCGCCGTTCCGCCGCTTCGTGAGATTCTGGGACAAAACATCAACGCGCTCGCGACGCTGGTGGCTCGTCCGCCTGAAAGCGTGAAGGTCAAGGGCGGTTCGCTCAACCGGATCGCCGTCCCGCGGGTTACTCCGGGTCTGCCCTCGGAACTGCTGACGCAGCGTCCTGATATCCGCCGTCAGGAGGCCCAACTC
>NZ_MKRN01000066.1:2062-12202 GCF_001896955.1 Nitrobacter sp. 62-13
TTCAGTCTTGCCGGCGGTCTGACGCAGCCGATTTTCGACGGCGGCCGGATTCTCGGCAACTTCGAATATACCAGGGCGAGACAGGATGAACTGCTGCAGACTTATCGCAAGACGGTGGTTTCGGCGTTCGCCGACGTCGACAACGCGTTGATCGCGATCCGCCAGACCACCGAGAAGCTGCGCCTTCAGCGGGAGGTTCTCTCCGCTTCGCGCAGGGCGTTCGAACTGTCCGAGCAGCAGCTTCGGGCCGGCACCGCCGACATCGTGACGGTGCTGAATACCCAGCTGACGTTGTTCCAGGCGGAGGATGCATTGTCGCAGGCGCAGCTTGCGCGGCTGCTTGCCATCGTGAGCCTTTATCAGGCCCTGGGCGGCGGCTGGGAGCCAAGGATGGAGAGGGCAGGCAATGCTCTTTAAGCCGGGTCTGGACGACAGTGCGAAAACGGCCGGCCACGGAGCGCCCGGCAACGCGTCGGGCCGCGGTCGTGGGCGCACGACGTGGATTGTGATCGCGCTTCTGATCGCCGTAGGACTGGCCTATCTCGGCTGGAGCGCGTTCGAGCAGAAGAACCGCAACGGAAGGATGCGGCCTGATCTCGCAGTTCCGGTGCTCGCCGCAATGCCGCGCGTCCAGGACGTGCCGGTCTACCTCGATGGCGTAGGAGCCGTCCGGGCCCTGAATACGGTCATCGTGCGCCCGCAGGTCGACGGCAAGCTGATAGCTGTCAATTTCATCGAAGGACAGGATGTCAGGAAAGGCGACGTGCTGGGCGAGATCGATCCCGTCATCTATCAGGCGCAGTACGATCAGGCGGTCGCGAAGAAAGCCCAGGATGAAGCGCAGCTCGCCAACATGCGCCTCGATCTGAAGCGCTATCAGCAACTGGCCGCCTCCAATGCCGGCTCGAAGCAGCAGGCCGATACGCAGCTGGCCGTCGTCGCGCAGCAGGAGGCGCTCGTCAAGGCCGATCAGGCGGCGATCGACAATGCCCAGGCGATGCTCGGTTACACCAAGATTATCGCGCCGATTTCGGGCCGGGCGGGCCTGCGCCAGGTCGATCAAGGCAACATCATCCACGCGTCCGATGCGATCGGACTTGTCATCCTTACGCAGCTTCAACCGATCTCTGTGCAGTTCAGCCTTCCGCAGCAACTGATTACGCGTGTGAACGCGGCCGTGGCGAAGGGCGCTCTCGAAGTCGATGTCTTCGGAAACGACGGAACGACGGTTGCCGACACCGGCAAACTGATCGGCATCGACAATCAGGTCGATCCGACGACCGGCACATTGAAGCTGAAGGCTGAATTTCCGAACGGACACTTCCAGCTCTGGCCGGGCCAGTTCGTCAACGTCCGCCTCAAGGTGGAAACGCTGTCGCAGGCGACGGTGATACCGACGTCGGCGGTTCAGCGCGGCCCGCTCGGAACCTTCGCCTATGTGATCGGAAACGACGATATCGTGACCGCGAAGCCGGTGACGGTGACGCAGCAGGACGAGCAGGACGCGGTGATCGCCAAGGGCATTGCTCCCACGGATCGGGTGGTTACCACGGGTTTTGCCAATCTGTCCGACGGCGCGAAAGTAAGCGTGAGCGAGAACAATCAGCCGCCGACGGCTCATCTCGCGCCACAGAAACGGCAAGGCAGACGCGGCAATCGTCAAGATGCCGGCAACGGCGAACGCCGGGGCAGGCGGGGCGAGGGAGGTCAAAGGCGGTCGGGCGGCTCGCAGGAGAACGGGCAGTCGAACGGCAACACAAAGGCTCAACCGTGATCCCCGAGGCAGGGCGCCGAGCACCGAGTCCGTGGTAGCGGGCTGACAGACGAGTTGACAGACATGGGCGTCTCCGAACCATTTATTCGCCGTCCGATCGCAACCTCCTTGCTCGGTATCGCGCTGATGATCGGAGGCGCGCTCGGCTATTGGGCGTTGCCGGTCTCCGCGCTGCCGCAGGTCGACTTTCCGACCGTGCAGGTCAGCACGCGGTTGCCTGGCGCGAGTCCCGACGTGGTGGCGTCGCTACTGACCGCGCCGCTGGAACGCCAGCTCGGACAGATTCCCTCGTTGTCGTCGATGACATCGACAAGCTCGTTCGGTGTCAGTCAGATTTCCCTGCAATTCGATCTCAACCGCGATATCGACGGCGCAACGCAAGACGTGCAGGCGGCTATCAACGCCGCAGCCGGGATTCTGCCGAAAAACCTTCCATATCCGCCGACTTACGCCAAGGTGAATCCCGCCGCCGCGCCGGTGATGACGCTCGCGCTGACGTCGGACACCGTTTCGCTGCGCGCCATGAGCGATCTTGCAGATACCATCCTGACCCCGCGCCTCAGTCAGATTTCGGGCGTGGGCCGCGTGTCCGTGCTCGGCGGTCTGAAGCCGGCGGTGCGAGTGCAGGCCGATCTCGCGCGTCTGGCCGCTTACGGCATTTCGATGGAAGACCTGCGGACCGCGATTGCCGGCGCCAATGTGTCAGGCCCGAAGGGGTCGCTGGACGGCGCGCAACAGGCCTACACCATCGCAGCCAACGATCAGATCGCGGCTGCGGATGCGTACAAGCCGATCATCATCGCCTATCGCAACGGCTCTCCGGTCACGATCGGCGATGTCGCCCGGATCGTCGATGGACTGGAAAACGATCGCACCGGCGGCTGGTATAACGGAACGCCAGCCGTCGTCATCGACATCCAGCGCCAGCCCGGCGCCAATGTGATCGAGGTCGTCCGGCAGATCCGGAAGGCAATTCCGGCCCTGCAACGCATGATTCCGGCCGGCATCAAATTGACGGTGGTCAGCGATCGCACCGTGACCATCCGCGCCTCCGTCCACGACGTGCAGTTCACGCTGATCCTCAGCGCCGTGCTCGTGACGCTTGTCGTCCTGCTGTTCCTGCGCTCGCTGCGCGCGACGTTGATTGCGGGCGTGGCGCTTCCATTGTCGCTGATCACCAGCTTCGGCATCATGTATTTCGCCGGCTTCAGCCTCGACAACCTGTCGCTGATGGCGTTGACGATCGGAACCGGATTCGTGGTCGATGATGCGATCGTCATGATCGAGAATATCGTCCGTCACATCGAGAACGGCGAGAGCGTCATGGATGCCTCGCTGCGAGGCGCGAGCGAGATCGGCTTCACCGTCATTTCGCTGACGGTCTCGCTGATCGCGGTGTTCATCCCGCTTTTGTTCATGTCCGGACTGGTCGGGAGGATGTTCCGCGAATTTGCCATGACGCTGACCATCGCGGTCGTCACATCGGCCGTCGTATCGCTGACTTTGACGCCGATGATGTGCTCGCGTCTTCTGAAGCACTCCGACGACAAGCGCGCCCTTCCGGGATTGGCGTGGATCAGCGGCAATATCGATCGGATGGTCGAACTCTACCGTCGGAGCCTGCTTTGGGTGCTTGCGCACCAGCCTGCGACGCTGGTCGTGACCTTCGCAACCATCGCTGCGACGCTGATCCTCTATGTCGTCGTGCCGAAGGGATTCCTGCCGCTGCAGGATACGGCCTCCATCACCGCGGTCACCGAGGCCGGACCGCATGTATCGTTTGCCGAAATGCAAAGCCGACAGACCGAGGCGGCCAACGCAATAAAGGAAGATCCGGACGTGACGGGCGTCATATCCGTGATCGGCGCCGGTTCCGTGAACCCGACGACGAATGTCGGGCGCCTTATGATGACGCTAAAACCGCGGGGCGACCGTCGCGACGATGTTGCCGTCGTCGTTGCGCGCCTGAAGGAGCGCGTAGCCTCGATTCCGGGCATGACGGTTTATTTTCAACCGGTGCAGGACGTCCAGATCAGTACGCAGTCGAGCCGCTCGCAATACCAATATACCCTGACGGGGACCGATGCTGCGGACGTTTCGGAATGGACCCGCAAGCTGGTTACGGAACTTGGTCGCGATCCGTTGTTTCAGGATGTCTCGTCGGAAGTGCAGGAGGGAGGTCTGCGAGCCGCGCTGAATATCGATCGGGCGCGCGCGGGTCAACTCGGCGTCAGCATCCAGGGCGTCAACGACACATTGAACGACGCGTTCGCGCAACGTCAGATCTCGACCGTTTACGGGCAGGCCAATCAATATCGCGTGGTGCTGGAGGCCCTGCCGCAGTATCAGCGCGATCCCTCGATCCTTTCCAAGCTGTATCTGCCGGGGCTCGCCGGCGCGCAGGTGCCGCTCTCCGCCGTTGCGACGCTGACCCGAACCACGGCGCCGCTGGCGATCTCGCATCGCGCGCAATTTCCGGCGGCGTCGCTCAGTTTCAATCTTGCTCCGGGAGAATCGCTTGGCGATGCGGTCGAGCGGGTCAAGACCATCGAGAGCCGCATAGGCATGCCGGCAAGTATCGTCGGCGTGTTCTCCGGCGACGCGGCAGAGTTCTCGAAATCGCTGGCCGGTCAACCCTGGCTGATCCTGGCGGCGCTGGTCACGATCTACATCGTGCTCGGCGTTCTGTACGAGAGCTACATTCATCCCATCACGATTCTCTCGACGCTGCCGTCGGCGGGTGTCGGCGCCATTCTCGCGCTGATGCTGTTCGGGCAGGATCTGTCCGTCATCGGCCTGATCGGCATCATTCTCCTCATGGGAATCGTGAAGAAGAACGCGATCATGATGATCGACTTCGCGCTCGAGGCTGAGCGCCATCAGGGCATGTCGGCGACCGAAGCGATCGTGCAGGCATGCCTGCTTCGGTTCAGACCCATCATGATGACCACGCTGGCTGCGCTGTTCGGCGCGTTGCCGCTGGCTGTCGAGAGCGGCACCGGCGCGGAACTGAGATTTCCCCTCGGTATCTCGATCATCGGAGGCCTGCTGCTGAGCCAGTTGCTCACGCTCTACACCACGCCCGTGATCTACCTGGCTCTGGACCGGCTGAACAAGCGCATCGAACAGGCTGTGCCGACCGGCGGTCCGCAGCCACCGCCGATCGCGGGCATGACCGAGGGAATGCAGTAGTGGTCTCGATTTCCGAGCCATTCATCCGAAGGCCGGTCGGTACCACGCTTCTGGCGATCGGCCTGTTTCTGATCGGCCTGGTCGCTTACGGGTTTCTCCCGGTGGCGTCGGTGCCGAATGTCGATTTCCCGATGATCAGGGTCTCGGCCAGCCGGCCGGGAGCGGCCCCCTCAATCATGGCGGCGACCGTCGCCGCTCCGCTGGAGCGCAGGCTCGGCGAGATCGCGGGCATCGATCAGATCACGTCCTCAAGCACGCTCGGTTCGACCAGCATCCAGTTGCAGTTCGCCATCGGGCGGGACATCGACCACGCCGCGCGCGACGTGCAAGCGGCAATCAACGCGTCGCTCGCGGATTTGCCGAGCGACCTGCCCACGCTGCCGGCATTCCGCAAGGCCAATCCCGCCGCCGCGCCGGTCTTCGTTCTGGCGCTGACCTCGAAAACCATGTCGACCAGCGCAATCTATGATGTGGCCGATACCGTCATCGTCCAGCGCATCTCGCAGGTTCCGGGAGTCGGCGAGGTGTCGGTGAGCGGCGCGGACCAGCCGGCCGTTCGCATTGCGCTCAACCCGGTGGCGCTCTCGAACGCGGGCATCGCGACCGACGATGTCCGGACCGCGATCGTGAATGCCAACCCGCTCGGCCCGGTCGGCATATTCAATGGTGGCCGCCAGAGCGAAACACTTTCCACTAATCGGCAGATGCGGACTGCGGCCGAATTTCGCGACATCGTCATCAAAAGTTCCGGAGGAAATTTTGTCCGTTTGTCGGACGTGGCCGACGTCAAGGACGCCACGCGTAACAGCCGCTCGATGGCGTGGTTCAACAAGCAACCGGCGGTGCTGATCCAGATCACCAAGCAAGGCGACGCCAACGTCATCGATACGGTCGATCGGGTGAAGGCAATGCTTCCGGGACTCAAGCAATGGATTCCGGCCGGCGTCGAGATATCGACCATCGTCGATCGCACGGGAACGATCCGTGCCAGCGTCGACGATATGCAGTGGACGCTGTTGGCGACTGCCTTTCTGGTGATGGTGGTGGTTTATGCGTTTCTCCGCCGCCTCACGCCGACGATCGCGGCCGGCGTGTCGGTTCCGCTGGCGCTGGCGGGGACATGCGCGGGCATGTGGCTCGCAGGATTCTCTATCGACAACCTCTCCCTGATGGCGCTGGCCATCTCCGTCGGTTTCGTGGTCGACGACGCCATCGTCATGATCGAGAACATGTACCGCAACCTCGAGCGCGGCCTGCCGCCTTATCAGGCTGCGCTCAAAGGAGCGCGACAAATCGGCTTTACGGTGCTGTCGATCAGCCTGTCGCTGGTTGCCGCATTCACGCCGCTGATCTTCATGGATGGCATCGTCGGCCGATTGCTGCGGGAATTTTCGCTGACCCTGACTTTCGCGATTGTGGTGTCCACCATTGTGTCGTTGACGGTGACGCCCATGATCTGCGCCCACTACATCAAGCAGGGGATGTCATCCGATGCGACCCGCTTCGATCGGCTCGTTGAAAGTCTGCTGTCGCGGATCGTGACTTTCTATACGCGGACGCTACGCGTCGTGCTCGGCTTTCCTATCCTGACGTTGCTGGTGTTTTTTGCTACGATCGCCTTGACCGTGACGCTGTATATCAAGACACCGAAGGGCTACTTCCCGATCGATGACAGTGGTTTTGTGATCGGTTCGACGCGTGCGTCGGCCGACGTTTCCTTTCAATCCATGCTCGGGCTTCAACAGCGGGTTATGGATATCGTGATGGCGGATTCCGCCGTGCGGGGGATAGGTTCCTCGATCGGCGGCGGTGGGGGACGCGGCGGCGCAAATCGCGGCTTCATGTACATCACGCTGAAGCCGCCGGCCGAAAGGGGTGGGCTGTCGACCCAGCAGGTCATCGACCGGATGCGCCGAAATCTGGAGGGTGTGCCGGGCATCAAGCTATTCATGTTCGCTGCGCAGGACATCCGCAGCGGCGGCCGGCAAAGCGATTCCAACTACCAGTATACGCTCACCAGCACCGATCTCGACTTGCTGCAGAAGTGGGCTCCTCTTGTCGCCAAGCGCATGGAAACGGTGGAGGGCATCACGGACGTTTCCAGCGACCGCGAGTCAGGTGGCCTGCAACTGACCTTGTCAATCGACCGGCAGAAGGCATCCAGCCTCGGCGTCAAGGTTCAGGACATCGACAACGCGCTCAACAACGCGTTTTCACAGCGGCAGATTTCGACCGTCTACACCCAACGCAATCAGTATCAGGTCATCCTGGAAATAGACCCGCAATTCCAGCAGGACCCGTCCAACCTTGATCGCATCTTCGTCGCGGGCGCCAACGGAGTGCAGATACCGCTATCCGCCGTCGTCCGTTATCGGCGCGATCTCTCTCCGCTCGCCGTCTATCATTCGCAGTCGTTCCCGTCGGTGACGGTGTCCTTCAATACGTTGCCCGGCGTGGAACTGGATCATGCGACGGCCGCTATTCAGCGCGCGGTCGATGAATTGCACATGCCCGAGGGCATACGCGGAAGTTTCCAGGGCAACGCGGCCGATTTCCGTAAAACGTCGGGACGGCAGCCGCTACTGATCCTGGGCGCATTCGCTGCCGTCTATATTGTGCTCGGCGTGCTTTACGAAAGCCTCGCGCACCCGCTCACCATCATCTCGACTTTGCCTTCCGCTGGGCTGGGAGCGCTGCTGGCGTTGCAGATCACCAGCACGTCTTTGACGATCATCGCATTCGTCGGAATCATTCTTCTCATCGGCATCGTCAAGAAAAACGGCATCATGATCGTCGACTTTGCTCTGGATGCAGAGCGCCACCGCGGTCTGTCGTCCGCGGACGCCATCTTCGAGGCATGCAGCGTGCGCTTCCGGCCCATTCTCATGACCACCATGGCTGCGATTTTCGCCGCGATCCCGTTGGTGCTTGCGACCGGTCCGGGCACGGAGCTGCGTCGCCCGCTCGGGATCACCATCATTGGCGGGTTGCTCGTTTCGCAGATCCTGACGCTTTACACGACGCCCGTGATCTATCTCCTGATAGACCGGTTGCGGCGGCGAGGCGGCATTGCTCCGGCTGTCGCACCGGCCGAGTAGGCGAGCAGCGACCGGTTTCTTGCCGGCGCGGTGGACGCGGCGTATAGCGGGCCATGTCCCAAAACCCCAGAGCCGCCACCGATAAAAAGCCGGATGCGGCAGAGGATTGTCCGCGATGTCGCAAGCCGTTGGCGCTCTGCATTTGCGACAGCGTTGAGCCGATCACGAGCAGAACGTCGCTCCTGATCCTGCAGCATCCGCAAGAGCAGGACAGGGCTCTCGGAACCGCCGGGCTGACTGCGTTACATTTCCGGGATGCCGTCCTGAAGATCGGGTTGTCGTGGCCGAGCCTGTCGAAGGCGCTCGGCCGGCCGGTGGATGATCCTTCGCGTTGGGCGGTGCTTTATCTCGGTTCGGCCAAGGCCGATGCTTTCGGCACCGACCGCGCCATCGTGGCCATCGACCGCAAGGGCGAGATGGAAGACGATCAACGCGGCATTCTCGCCAATATCGAGGGTTTGGTGCTGCTGGATGGTACCTGGAGCCAGGCCAAGGCGCTGTGGTGGCGCAACGCGTGGATGCTCAAGTGCCAGCGCATCATTCTGGGTCCGCGTCAGCCCTCGCGTTACGGCAAGCTCCGCAAGGAGCCTCGCCGGGACGGTCTCGCCACGATCGAGGCCGCCGCGATGATGCTCGCCGGCCTGGAAAATCGCCCGGACATCGAGACCACTTTGCTCGCCAGTTTCGAGCGGATGCTGGCGAAATATCGTGAGGTCCAGGCGACCATGCCCGAACTTGCACCCCGGCCTAAGCCGAAGAGGGATTATCGGCGCCGCAGGCGGGCCTGACCGGCCATTCCAGAAGCCCGGCGGAGCGCGGTTTCAGAATTCATATTGATCGGCTCGAGCGAGGTTGCCTAACTGGCCGACACTCTATAATAACCCCGGCCCAAGGGGCCACGTGGCGGAGTGGTTACGCAACGGTCTGCAAAACCGTGTACTCCGGTTCAATTCCGGACGTGGCCTCCATTCCCAAGCCTCTGATATTATTTATTTATTGCCACTCGGCCTTGGCGCGCGCCGGAAGGCGTCTGTCTGCTGCTTTTGACGGTGCGGCGCGAAGGCGCCCGCCAAAAAGCAAGCGACAAAATCGTTGGCATGGTGTCGAAACACGGACCAGTAACGGGCCGCGGCAGCAATCACTCGATTGGCGCGGGCCAAGACGCTAATGTGGTTCAGTTGACGGCTTGAACCGGATCGAGCCGACGATATCGAAGGTCAGCACGATCAGTTGCGCGCCGCCGAATATCAAAAACGCCAAATAGAATTTTGGGGGACCACCGTCTGCCGAGCTGTAAGCCGCTGCGATCACGATAATCACGGCGCTCACGGCATTGACAAGGACGGCCTTGCCGATGGAGTTCGACCATCTCTTCGTGACCAGCCAAATCAGACGAGATATCAAAAAGGCCGCAACAAATGCCCCGGCGATAAGAACGAGCATCGATCCTCCAACTTTCTCCCAATTTTAGGCAAAACTATCCGTCTCCGAAAGGGTACGGATTTATAAATCAGGTGCAGACCTGACATTGCCACTTTCCACAATACTCGCAGGAGGGCTCGTTTCCCTCTCCGGGCCTGATTTCCACAAGGTGGGCGTGGGGGCTTGTGTGTCTTGGAGTGCCTGGACGGCCTTGTCAAAATTGCAAAACCGACGGCTCAATTCCGCGCGCAACATCAATCAACATAATCAATGGCTTATGTTGATAATTTGCTGAAACGTCAAGCTCACCAGAGGCGGCATGCCGCCCGGCGGAATCATTCAGCAGGCACCGTTCCAGCCGTCGGGAAAAGGGAAGAACGGCCAGACGACCTCGTTGTCGTTGGCAGCCTGCGGGGGGGCGCCGAAATGCTGGTCGTCAAGGTCCGACAGGTCGTTCAGCATGGCCTCTTCGATGCGCGGAGCGACCGCGGCGCTCACCGCGCTCAGCAACCGTTCAAACTCGGCTTCACTCATGTGCGCCTCACTTTTCTTGTTTCTTGCGCACACACTGCCAAAAAGGGCTTGGGCTCCCGTTGAAGGAATCGCTAAAATTGTTTCAATCGCTCGTGAAATTTCTCGAGCGCCGGCATATCG
>NZ_MKRN01000067.1 GCF_001896955.1 Nitrobacter sp. 62-13
ATGTCCGGCGATCCTTACTTCTTCTTCCGCTTGTGGCGGCTGATGAGAATGAACTTGTTGGTCGATTTGTTGGAACGGGTCTTCTTGCCCTTGGTCGGCTTGCCCCAGGGCGTCACCGGATGGCGGCCGCCCGAGGTGCGGCCTTCGCCGCCGCCATGCGGATGGTCGATCGGGTTCATGACCACGCCGCGGTTGTGCGGGCGGCGGCCCATCCAGCGGGTGCGGCCCGCCTTGCCGATCGAGGTGTTCATGTGGTCCGGATTCGACACCGCGCCGATGGCGCCGCGGCAACGGCCGTGCACCAGGCGCTGCTCGCCCGAATTCAGGCGAAGAATGACGTAGTCCTGGTCGCGGCCGACGATCTGGGCATAGGTGCCGGCGGAGCGCGCAAGCTGACCGCCCTTGCCGATCTTCATCTCGACGTTATGAACAATCGTGCCGACGGGCATGTTGCCGAGCGGCATGACATTGCCCGGCTTGACGTCGACATAGTTGCCGGCGACGACGGTGTCGCCGACGGCCAGCCGTTGCGGCGCAAGAATATAGGCCTGCTCGCCGTCCTGATACTTGATCAGCGCAATGAATGCGGTGCGGTTCGGGTCGTATTCGAGCCGCTCGACGACCGCCGGCACGTCGACCTTCCCGCGCTTGAAATCGACGTTGCGGTAGGCCTGCTTGTGGCCGCCGCCGCGAAACCGCACGGTAATGCGGCCGGTGTTGTTGCGGCCGCCCTTGGCGCGCTTGCCTTCGGTAAGCGTCTTGACCGGCTTGCCCTTGTAGAGGGCTGAGCGATCGACCATCACCAGCTGGCGCTGGCCCGGCGTCGTGGGATTGAATGTTTTAAGTGCCATAATCTATCGCCTTAAAGCCGTTTCCGCCTCAGAGCCCGGTGGTGACGTCGATGCGATGGCCCTCTTCGAGGGTCACAACCGCACGCTTGCTGTCCGACTGCGAACCCAGGCTGCCGCGAAAGGCTTTCGTCTTGCCCTTGCGCACCAGCGTGTTCACGTTCTTGACCTTGACGTCGAACAGCTTCTCGACCGCTTCCTTGATCTGCGGCTTGGTCGCCTTGCGCGTCACCTTGAACACGACCTTGTTGTGCTCGGAGGCCATCGTCGCCTTTTCGGTGATGACCGGCGCGACGATCACGTCGTAATGCTTCGCATCGATTGTCATTTGAAGCGCGCCTCCAGCGCATCAACCGCCGCCTTGGTCAGAACGAGCTTCTGACGGCGCAGAATGTCGTAGACGTTGATGCCCTGGATCGGCAGCACGTCGATGTTCGGAATGTTGCGCGCGGCGGTCGCGAACCCGGCATGAACCTGGGCGCCGTCGACAATCAGCGCATTGCTCAGGCCAAGCCCGGAGAAATGGCCCATCAGCGCCTTGGTCTTGGCATCTTTCAGCTCGGCGCTGTCGATGACGATCAGCCCGCCGTCCTTCGCCTTCGCCGACAGCGCGTGGCGCAGCGCCAGCGCGCGCACCTTCTTCGGCAGATCGTGCGCATGGCTGCGAACGATCGGACCGAACGCGCGGCCACCGCCGCGGAACTGCGGTACGCGGGCCGAACCATGACGGGCGTTGCCGGTGCCCTTCTGCTTGAACATCTTCTTGCCGGTGCGCCAGATTTCCGCGCGACCCTTGGCCTTGTGGGTGCCGGCCTGACGCTTGGCGAGCTGCCAGTTGACGCAGCGCTGGATCAGGTCCTTGCGCGGCTCGAGGCCGAAGATTCCGTCCGAGAGCTGAACCGAACCCGCGGTCTTGCCTTCGAGGGTGGTGACGTTCAGTTCCATGTTATGCACCCTCCTTCTCGGCCGGAGCATCCGCCGCGGCCTTGTCGTCGCCCGCAGCCTGAGCGCCGCCACCCGCTACCTTGAACTTGCCGGGTTTCGGCGCTTCCTTCGGCAACGGCTTCTTGACCGCGTCGCGCACCGCGATCCATCCGCCCTTGGAGCCGGGAACAGCGCCCTCGACCAGGATCAGCCCGCGCTCCACGTCGGTCGAGACGACGCGCAGATTGAGCGTGGTGATGCGATCGACACCCATGTGGCCGGGCATCTTCTTGTTCTTGAAGGTCTTGCCGGGATCCTGACGTCCGCCGGTCGAACCGATCGAACGATGCGAGATCGAGACGCCGTGCGTGGCGCGCAGACCGCCGAAGTTCCAGCGCTTCATGCCGCCGGCGAAGCCCTTGCCGACCGAGGTGCCGGTGAC
>NZ_MKRN01000068.1:0-7464 GCF_001896955.1 Nitrobacter sp. 62-13
GAACACCTTGAAACCGGAGCCGCGAAAGTGCTCGGACACGTCCTGCATGAGAAGCGGATTGCGCAGGTCCGGCTTGTCGCTGCCGTATTTGCGGATCGCCTCGGCGAACGGAATCCGCGGCCAGTTCTTTGTCACCGGCTTGCCCTTGGCGAACTCCTCGAACACGCCGGTGATGACCGGCTCAACCGCAGCAAAAACATCGTCCTGTTCGACGAAGCTCATTTCAAGGTCGAGCTGGTAGAACTCGCCCGGCAGGCGGTCGGCGCGCGGGTCCTCGTCGCGGAAGCACGGCGCGATCTGGAAGTAGCGGTCGAAGCCGGACATCATCAGAAGCTGCTTGTACTGCTGCGGCGCCTGCGGCAGCGCGTAGAACTTGCCGGGATGGATGCGGCTCGGCACCAGGAAGTCGCGCGCGCCTTCCGGAGAGGATGCCGTCAGGATCGGGGTCTGGAATTCGAAGAACCCCTGCTCCTTCATGCGCCTGCGCATCGAATCGACGATCGCGCCGCGGGTCATGATGTTCTGGTGCAGCTTCTCGCGACGAAGGTCGAGGAAACGGTACTTAAGCCTTATGTCTTCTGGATATTCCTGCTCGCCGAATACCGGAAGCGGCAGTTCGCCTGCCGGCCCCAGCACCTCGATCTCGGTGACATAGATCTCGACCTCGCCGGTCGGCAGCTCCGGATTTTCGGTGCCGGCGGGACGGCGTCGCGCCTTGCCGTCGATTCGGACGACCCATTCCGATCGCAGCTTCTCGGCCTGGGCGAAGGCGGGCGAATCCGGATCGGCCACGCACTGGGTCAGCCCGTAATGGTCGCGCAGGTCGATGAACAGCACCCCGCCATGGTCGCGAATGCGATGGCACCAGCCGGACAGGCGGACCGTCTGGTCGATGTGGCTGTCGCGGAGCGCGCCGCAGGTATGGGACCGATAGCGATGCATGGAAATCCTGCAAGAATGCGTCAGAGGCGGAATCAGGGCCGGGCCGAGCCGGTTGAGAGCGTCAGCGGTTTACCCGAGCGGGGGGAGCGCGGCAACCGAATGACGGAACCTGCGATGGCGGCCCCGAGCGTCGTTCTTGACCGGAAAAGTTGGAGAAAAACAAGATCGGGCGTGCCGAATGCGGGGCGACAAGGGCAAAAAGACGGGCTATGGAGCGCTCATGGACCTTATCACGACCAGCGCGGGATTGGCATCCGTCTGCGCCCGCCTCGCCGGCCATCCTGTCATCACGGTCGATACGGAGTTTCTCCGCGAGACCACCTATTACCCCCTGCTTTGCGTGCTCCAGATGGCGAGCCCCGACGAAGCCGTGGTGGTCGACGCGCTCTCCGAGGGGATCGACCTGAAGCCCTTTTTCGAGCTGATGTCGAACGAGCGCGTGCTGAAGGTATTCCACGCCGCCCGTCAGGACATCGAAATCGTCTGGCACCAGGCCGGTATCATTCCCCACCCGATCTTCGACACGCAAGTGGCCGCCATGGTTCTGGGCTACGGCGACTCCATCGCTTATGACGCACTGGTCGAGCGCGTCACCGGCCACCGGCCGGACAAGACCCATCGCTTCACGGACTGGTCGCGCCGGCCGCTGACCAGGGACCAGCTCGAATATGCGGTGGCGGACGTCACCCATCTCCGTGACGTCTTCGCCGCCCTCGACGCCGACCTCAAGAAGCGCGGCCGCAGCGATTGGGTCAGCGAGGAGATGGAAGTCCTGACCTCGCCGAAAACCTATGATTTCCATCCCGAACGCGCATGGGAGCGGCTGAAGACGCGGGTTCGCAAGCCGAAGGATCTCGCTGTGCTGATGGAAGTGGCGGCCTGGCGCGAACAGGAAGCCCAGAGCCGGAACGTGCCGCGATCCCGAGTCCTGAAAGACGACGCAGTCGGCGATATCGTGACCCATGCGCCCGCCAGCCCGGAGCGGCTGGCGGCGCTGCGCTCGCTGCCGAAAGGCTTCGAAAAATCGCAATGGGGAGCCGACATCGTCGCGGCCGTCCAGCGCGGTCTCGCCCGAGACCCGCATACGCTCCCGAAGATGGAAAAGCCGCGCAACAACTCCAACGGAGCCGCCACCGTGGAGCTTCTCAAGGTTCTGCTTCGGATGACATCCGAGCGCCACGCCGTCGCCAGCAAGGTGATCGCCACCGTGGACGACCTGGAGCGGATCGCGGCGGACGACGAAGCCGATGTCGGGGCGCTGCACGGCTGGCGGCGCGAATTGTTCGGCGAAGCCGCGCTCGCCCTGAAGCATGGCCGGCTGGCATTGGCGATCGAAAAGGGCCGCGTGGTGCGCGTGGAGCGAGGCTGAGGTCCCTCCGTTAGATTTGCCGGATGCTCGCGAAATCGAAATGCGAGTTGGGCGGGTTCTCGCCAATCCGGATCATATGATCATTCACAAAACGATAGGGCGGCACCGGCAGATTGTACGGCGCCGGCACGCCGCTGAACACGCGCCCTGCAAGATCGTATTTCGAACCGTGACAAGGACAGAAGTAGCCGCCGAGCCAGTCGGCCACCGGCTCGTTCGCACTTGGATCCGGATAATAGAGCGGAATGCATCCGAGATGGGTGCAGATACCGACGAATACGCCATAATTCGGATTAGCCGAACGGTGCCAATTTTGGGCGTATTTCGGCTGCTGCAACTCGCCGGAGCGGGGATCGGCCAGCCGCTCGATCAGCTTCGGACTCTGAAGCGTCTTGAGCGCCGCGGCTGTCCGATTGATCACGAAGATCGGATGATCGCGCCAGTGAACGATCACCTGCTGCCCTGCCTGAACCTGCGTCAGATCGAGTTCAACAGGGCCGCCCGCCGCCAGGGTTGCCTTGTCAGGCTCGAGCTGGGCAATGACCGGAACGATTGCAGCAGCGACTCCGACCGTGCCCACGGCGGCCGTGGCGACATATAGGAAGTCGCGCCGCGTCCGCCGATGGTCAGGAGAAATCGGATCGGTCGGGACTTTCGAAGGGATATCGGTCATGGTTTGCTCCACGAACAGGCTGGAGCCCCTGCCGGACGACTCGCATGATCGCTCGCGCCCGCCCACAGCGGGATAACCGGCGTGGCGTGTTTCCGAACACTCGTCACAGTTCACAATGGTGAGATCGGGCAGCGGCTTGCGCGATCGTCAGCGCAACACGATCGAACCCGAACGGCCGACCAGGCGCGCCAGTTGCTTGAACCGGCCGCCGACGCGATCCGCAACCAGATCGACCAGCCGATGTTCGAATACGAGTTTCAGCTTGCGGCCGCTGTTTCTGAAATGCATTGCGGACAATACGCCGGGCCGAGCCGCCGAAATCAGGTACGCGACGCGGAAGGCAGCGCCGAGAATGCGCGCTCTCTCGTCCAGGGCGGGCGTCACCAGTTGGCGCACGGACGACGGCGCATTGACCTTGTTCGGCCCGACATACCGGTAAAACACCGACAACGCGATGAAAGTCCGTCCCTGATGGTCGATGTCGCCGAAATTACCGTTCATGATCAGATTGAGCGTCTGCTCGCCGCGATAGTCCGGATGGATGCGCCAGCCGATGTCCGAGAGCAGACAGGCCGCGTGACGCAGCCGCCGATCCTCCTCGGTTTCCTGTAGCTTCGTATTCCGGACCAATCGATCGGTCCATTCGATCAGTTCGTCAGCATGACGCGCCGAACGCGACATCAGGCCATTCAACATTCGCGCTGCGCAGATCAATCCATCCATGGAGCGTTCGGCAGCGGGCAACATCGAATAAAGCAGGCCCTCACGGACGCCATAGGTCGAGAACATGACGGTCTTCGGCTTCGCGATCCGGATCACATATTCCAGCACGAGCGCGGCATAAGTCAGCAGCGGCTGCCGTGCATCGGCTACCGCCTCGATATCCGCCAGCGTATGCGACGCCGCGAGACGACGCAGCCGCCGGACGAAATCCAGCGCGTCGGCGGCGGGAATGGAATAGCCGTGCATGACGCGAAGCGGATAACCGCTCTGGATGATGTGAATCCGCGCCAGCGCCCGCCACGTCCCGCCGACGGCATAGAAGGTGCGGCCCCTGCCCGCCTTGAGCGGCATGGCCCCGGAAAGTTCATCTTTCACGATTCGCTCGGCGCGCTTCAGCGATGTCTTGGAAGCGTCCTGCAATGCGAGACTGCCTAGCGGCAGCGTTACGCCGCGATGGACACGATGGCCGCGCACGTCGGTCAATTCCAGCGAACCGCCTCCGAGATCCCCGACGATCCCGTCCGGTTTGTGGACGCTGGAAACCACGCCGAGCGCCGCCAGATGCGCTTCTCGCGGTCCTGAAAGAACGTCGATCGGCACCCGGCAGATCCGTTCCGCCTGAGCGATGAAATCCGCGCCGTTCGTGGCGTCGCGGCAGGCGGCCGTTGCGATGGCGTAAACGCGGCCGACCTTCATCACCTTGCATAGCGCGTGAAAGCGCCGCAGCGACATCAGCGCCTTGTTGACGGCATCTGGCGCCAGCAGGCCGGTGGACTGCACCTCGCGGCCTAGCCCGCACAACGCCTTCTCGTTGAAGATCGAAACGAGGCTACGCTCGAGAGCTTCGTAGACGACGAGGCGGACGGAGTTGGACCCGATATCGATAACGGCGACGCTCGCGTCCGCCTTGCGCGGACGCGGATATTTCCGCACAGCCTCCCTACGGAGGCGGCTGCCGCTCTGCGCGACGCGTGAGACGGCGCGGCGACGATTCCTTGAGCGACTTTCCACGGCCGGACAGACTCGGATTGGTCATGAAATAGTTGTGCAGGTTGAAGGGCTCCTCACCCTTCGCGGCCTTCATACGCGTTGACGATCCATCCGGCAACAACTGCCAGCTCTGTTCGGTGTCCTTCAGGTTCGCAACCATGATCTGCTCGAGAACCTGCTGATGCACGGTCGCATTTTGCAGCGGGCACAGGATTTCGACGCGCCGGTCGAGGTTGCGCGGCATCATGTCGGCGGACGAGATATACACAGCCGCTTTCGGGCCGGGCATGTTGTGGCCCATGCCGAAGCAATAAATCCTGCCGTGCTCCAAGAACCTGCCGATCACGGACTTGACGCGAATGTTTTCCGACAATCCGGGAACTCCGGGCCGCAGGCAGCAAATGCCGCGCACGACCAGCTCGACCGAAACGCCGGCCTGCGATGCTTCATACAGCGCATCGATAATGTCGGGATCGACCAGCGCGTTCATCTTCATCCAGATCGCCGCCGGCTTGCCGTGTCGTGCGAAATTGGTTTCGCCGCGTATGTGGTCGAGAATCCGGTTGCGCAAGGTCAGCGGCGACACCGCCATTTTCTCGATGTCGCTCGGCTCGGCGTAACCGGTGATGTAATTGAAGACGCGTGCGGCGTCGCGGCCGATGGCCGGGTCCGACGTGAAGTACGACAGGTCGGTGTAGATCCGCGCCGTCACCGGATGATAGTTGCCGGTCCCGGTGTGAACGTAGGTCGTGAGACCTCCGCCTTCCCGGCGCACCACCATCGACAGCTTGGCGTGCGTCTTCAGTTCGATGAAGCCGTAAACCACCTGCACGCCGGCGCGTTCGAGATCGCGCGCCCATCGGATGTTGGCCTCTTCGTCGAACCGCGCCTTGAGTTCGACGAGCGCCGTGACCGACTTGCCCGCCTCCGCCGCTTCGGCAAGCGCCCGCACGATCGGCGAGTTGTTGGAGGTGCGGTAGAGCGTCTGCTTGATCGCGACGACGTCAGGATCGCGCGCGGCCTGCTGCAGGAACTGCACGACGACGTCGAACGATTCATAGGGATGATGAACGATCAGGTCCTTCTGCCGGATCGCGGCGAACACATCGCCGCCGTGATCGCGCACGCGTTCGGGATGGCGCGGAACGTAGGGCACGAATTCGAGGTCGGGCCGGTCGAGCCGTGTCAGTTGCGACAGCTCGTTCATGGCCAGGACGCCGTCCACCAGCAACACTTCGTCGTCGGTGGCCGATAGCGCCCGCTGCACGAATGCGCGCAGTTCGGCCGGCATCGCGGCTTCGATCTCAAGCCGGATGACCGAGCCGCGCCGCCGGCGCTTCAATGCGGTCTCGAACAGGCGAACCAGATCTTCCGCCTCTTCCTCGATTTCCAGCTCGGAGTCCCGGATGATGCGGAACGCGCCCTGCCCCTTGACCGTGTAGCCGGGGAACAGCCGGTTGATGAACAGGCTGGTGGCGCCTTCAAGCGTGATCAGCCTGACGGGGTCGTCCTTGCCCGCCGGCGGCAGCCGCAGAAATCTGTCGATCTTGCCTGGCATGCGGATCAGCGCATTCATCGGCTTGCCGTCGGAGGACCGCGCGAGTTGAAGAGCTATCGTGAAGCCGAGGCTCGGAATGAACGGAAACGGGTGCGCCGGATCGATGGCGAGCGGCGTCAGCAGCGGGAAGATATTGTGGAGAAAGTGATCCGCGATCCACGCCCGCTCGGCCTTGGTGACGTCCTTGCCGTCGATCAGGACGATTCCGACCTCGGCCAATATATTGCGCAGATCCCGCCAGATCGCCTGCTGGTCGTTTGCGAGGTTGGAAACGGTCTTGTTGATGAGCGCAAGTTGTTCGGACGGCGTCAACCCGTCCGGACTGCGCTCCGTGATCCCTTCCCGCACCTGCGCCTTGATGCCGGCGACGCGGACCATAAAGAACTCGTCAAGGTTATTGGCGGAAATCGACAAAAAACGGACGCGTTCGAGCGCGGGATGGCTGGGATTGACCGACTCCTCGAGCACCCGGCGATTGAAATGCAGCCAGGATAGCTCCCGATTGATGAACCGTTCCGGGCTTGTCCGGATTGCGGAGTCCTGCTCCGGTTCTGATTTTTTATCTTCAATAACAATAGCTTGAACGGAATCCATTGATGTATTGGTCCATATCGCATCGAGTCGCGCCGCAGGCCGCGCAAACAGCGTCGAACCATGGGCCAGCTCAATGACGTTTCAATGACATTGACGTTCCGGAATGCTGGCGCGTCAAGATCGTCCACCCGGGACCGCCTTGATCGGGCGGCCGTTTCTCAGTCGCGATCACGCAACAATTCGGCGGCGAGCGCGCGCGTCACCGGCCTGCCGAGCCGCAAGGATTCGGCATCGAGCCGTTCGACAGCTTGGCGAACGGCGGCGAATGACCGCTCGGTCCGCGTGGCGATGAAGTTGACGACGGTCTCGTCGACGTTCATCTGGCGGTCCGCACAGAATTTGACGATCAGCGCCCGAAGCAAGTGATCGTCGGGCGACATCAGCGTGACCACGGGCACGGCGCGAAGCCGAGAGCGCAGGTCCCGCAATCCGACGTCGATCGCGGCGGGAGGCATGCGCGCCGTCAGCAGGACGAAGGCGCCGTCCTCGCGAGCCAGATTCATCAGGTGAAACAGCGCAAGCTCATCGAAGGCTTGCGGGTTGAGGTCCTCGACGACGAGCGCGCCCGTGGCCAGCGCCGCCGGCACCGCCGCAGCAGTCAGGCCATGCGCGGAC
>NZ_MKRN01000068.1:7487-13890 GCF_001896955.1 Nitrobacter sp. 62-13
AGCCTTCGGGGCCGGCAAGCAGCATGATCCGGTTCGGCCACTCCGGCCAGCTCTCGACCAGCGACAGCGCCGCCGCGTTCGCCGATCCTTCAAGAAAATCGTCCCGCGAAAGGCTTTCAGCGTGCGGCAGCGCGAATGCGAGCTGACGGGGTCCGGAGCGGCCTGCCACGCATCTCCTCCATGCCAGATCCAACGCACCCTTGAGCGATCCTCATTTCTGCTCGATGGTGCTCATGTGGCGTCCCCACTCCACGAGATAGAGGGAGACCGAAACCAAGGTCAAGATCGCGATGGCGGTCATCAGAACGCCCTCGTAAGGCGAAGAATCGAACCCGAAACCCAGCGCGGCCAGCACCAGCGCGGCAAACGCGACCTGCGCTCCCGTGTTGAGCTTCGAGACCATCAGCGGCTTCATGGGTATCGGCTTGTTGAACAGCCACGACACGATCACGGCGCCGACGATCATGATATCGCGCGAAACGACAAGGATCACGAGCCAGCGGGGAACCGCGCCCAGGATGCCGAGCGTCACGAAGATCGAGACCAGCAGCGCCTTGTCGGCCAGGGGATCCAGGAGTGCGCCCAGTTCGCTCGCCATGTTGAAACGCTTGGCGAGAAACCCGTCCACTGCGTCGCTGACACCGGCGACCACAAAGATCGCGAAAGCGATTTCCATCTGATTGGAAGCGATAGCCCAGATAATGATCGGCACCAGCAGAATGCGACCGAGTGTAATAATATTCGGAATACTCACGCGACGCTTCCCGCCCTCCGGCCCGTTTTCCGCGCCGACCGGCGCAGGATTTGAGGCTTCCGCTGCCCGGAACAGCCTCTTGTCTACATAGTATATGCTGAGGAAAGTTTGCGGGCCATTGCGCGGGTCCGCAATCCCACGTAACCAGCCGGGAAATTCTGGATACAATCGCATGACCAACCGCAAGAACGCCCTGACCTATGCCGAGGCAGGCGTCGATATCGATGCCGGCAACCGGCTGGTTGACCTCATCAAGCCGATGGTGCGCGCAACCGCCCGCGCGGGCGCAGACGCCGAAATCGGCGGCTTCGGTGGACTGTTCGATCTCAAGGCGGCCGGGTTCACGGACCCGGTTCTGGTCGCCGCCAATGACGGCGTGGGGACGAAGGTCAAGGTCGCGATCGAAACCGGGATACACGACACCATCGGGATCGATCTTGTCGCCATGTCCGTCAACGATCTCGTCGTGCAAGGCGCGGAGCCGCTGTTCTTTCTCGACTATTTTGCCTGCGGCAAACTCGATCCCGAAGCTGCGGCGGCGATCGTGGCCGGCATCGCGGAAGGCTGCCGGGAAGCCGGTTGCGCCCTGATCGGCGGCGAGACGGCCGAGATGCCGGGCCTCTACAGCGAAGGAGACTACGATCTGGCGGGCTTCGCGGTCGGTGCGGCCGAACGCGGCACCCTGCTGCCGAGCCGCGAGATCGCCGCCGGCGACGCCGTGATCGGCCTCGCGTCGTCCGGCCTGCATTCCAACGGATATTCGCTGGTCCGGAAAATTCTCGAGATTTCCGGCCTCGGCCTCGCGGCTCCTGCGCCGTTTGCGCCTGTCACGACGCTCGGCGGCGCCCTGCTTACGCCGACCCGGCTCTACGTCAAATCCTGCCTGCGCGCGATCCGCGAAACCGGCGCGGTGAAGGGGCTCGCCCACATCACCGGCGGCGGCTTTACCGACAACATCCCCCGCGTATTGCCCAAGCATCTCGGCGTGCGCGTCGACCTCGCCCAGGTGACGGTGCTGCCGGTATTCAAATGGCTGGCGCAGCAGGGCGGTCTCGCCGAGCTTGAACTGCTGCGAACCTTCAATTGCGGCGTTGGAATGGTCGCGATCGTGCGTGGCGAGGCGGTCGACCAGGTCGCGGACGTGCTGACGCAGGCCGGCGAGCGAGTTGCGCTGCTCGGCGAGGTGATCGCCGCCGACGACAACAACCGCGTCATTTACGACAACCACCTCGATCTCGCGATCTGAGGCGATCCGGCAGGATGACGAGCATGAAACGCCGTGTCGCAATCCTGATTTCCGGGCGCGGGTCGAACATGACCGCGCTGGTGGAGGCCGCGAAGGCCGAGGGCTACCCGGCTGAAATCGCCGTCGTCATTTCCAACAAGGCCGCCGCGGAGGGTCTCGCCAAAGCCCGGGCGGCCGGGATTCCAACGCTCGTCATCGAGAGCAAACCGTTCGGTCAGGACCGCGTAGCGTTCGAAGCCAAACTGCAATCGGCGCTGGACGACAACCGCATCGATCTCATCTGTCTCGGCGGTTTCATGCGGCTGTTCACTGCCGATTTCGTCCAGCGTTGGCAGGGACGAATGCTCAACATCCATCCGTCGCTGCTTCCGTCGTTTCGCGGCCTCGATCCTCACGGCCAGGCGCTGCGCGCCGGCGTGAAGATCTCCGGCGCGACCGTCCACTTCGTCATTCCGGAGACCGATGCCGGTCCCATTATCATCCAGGGCGCCGTCGCGATACGCGACGACGACACGGCGGAGACGCTAGCCGCGCGCGTGCTGGAGATCGAGCATCGCATCTACCCGGATGCGCTGCGGCTTGTCGCAAGCGGCGGCACGCGAGTGGACGGCGAAATCTGCAAGACGGCTGCGAACGCCAGTCCGGACGACAGCCTGATCTCACCGTCGGTGATATGACCGGTCCCCGGACCGGGCAAGAACCGCTCCGGATCGCGATCAGGGAAGCGCGCCTGCGACAGTCCATGCCAATCGCAGGAAACACAATGGAATTATGAGACCTTCAGATTTTCAGCGGAGGTCTTGCCGCGATTTTCAACCAGGTCGTATTCGACAGCCTGATCCTCATTGAGTGTGCTGAGGCCAGCGCGCTCCACGGCTGAGATGTGAACGAAGACGTCCTTGTCGCCGGTCGCCGGCTTGATGAACCCGTACCCCTTGGTCGGATTGAACCATTTGACGGTGCCCTTCTGCATCGTCTGTCTCCCTGTCTGGGTATAAAAAAGACGCGGCCGCGCATCGCGCACCACGTTACAAACGACCCCTCCTGATCTCTGCTGAACCTTCGAATTCGCGAAACGCACAGACGAACGGACCAAGATCCGATTGTGCGCGGATTGCAACACGAAAATTACCTCTTAGCAAGTCACGACTGCCAATCGCGAAACCTGCCGAGGCTGTTGCGTCAAAACGACGGGAAGCGACAGCATTTCAAAGCGCCGGTGCGAAGGCGGCGCTGCTGCGACACGGCCCCGCTTTACCGGCAGTGTCCCGGCTATCCACATGTTTGATAGCGTTCCGACCGTGAATGCCCGGCGCGACGGAGCATGCTCCGTTCTAGCAACGCTCGGCGGAAACCTGTATCCGGCGACGCCAGATCGAGCCCGCGATCAGCACGATGATCGCCCCCAGCGCGGAACAAACAATTTCCGCTCCGGTGCCGCCATCAACGGCAAATTGCGGCGCGAGGCCGAGCCGCGTCAGCGCCGTATCCAGAAAGGCGCCCGCGCCAGCGTCGAACAGCGCATGCAATCGCGGCGCGACCGCCGGATCGGTGGCGATAACTTCTCCCGCGATCCAGCCCAGCAACGCCGCCCCGGCCCACACTAGAAAAGGCAGGCGGTTGAGCAACAACATGATCAGCGCGGCGCCGGCCACGATCAGCGGCACGCTGATGGCCAGTCCGATAATCAACAGCGGCAAACTGCCGTTCGCGGCCGCCGCAACCGCGATCACGTTGTCCAGACTCATCACGATGTCTGCGACGACCACGACCTGAACGGCGGCCCACAGATGCCGGGCGGCGGCAACCCCCTCCTCGTCCTCCTTCTCCGGCACCAGCAACTTGGCGGCAATCACGAGCAGCGCGATGCCCCCTGCCAGCTTGAGGTAGGGCAACTCCATCAGGGTTGCGACAATCCCCGTAAAGACAATGCGGAGAACGACTGCGGCTGCGGCTCCGAGGACCATGCCCCAAAGCCGCTGCGGCGGCGCCAGCCCGCGACAGGCAAGCGCAATGACCAGCGCGTTGTCGCCGGACAACAGCACGTTGATCCAGATGATCTTGCCGACGGCAAGCCAGAACGCCGAATGATGCGACTCACTTCGAAATTCGGCGAAGACCGATGTGATCGTCGCCAGATCGAAGATGTGCAGCAGTGAATCCAATGGCGTCCTTTACCTCACCCGTCTAGCCGACGATCTCGTCGCTGGAGAAAAACTGGCCGATCTCGACCGCAGCGGTCTCAGGCGCGTCCGATCCGTGAACGGAGTTTTCGCCGACCGATTTCGCGTGGAGCTTGCGGATCGTGCCGTCGGCGGCCTTGGACGGGTCGGTCGCACCCATGATCTCGCGATATTTGAGGACGGCGTTGTCCCCTTCCAGCACCTGCACGACGACCGGAGCGGAAATCATGAAATCGACCAACTCCCCGAAAAAGGGGCGCGCCTTGTGCACGGCATAGAAGGCTTCGGCCTGCTCGCGGGTCATGCGGATGCGCTTCTGTGCCACGATCCGCAGTCCTGCCTTTTCGATCAGGGCGTTGATCGCACCGGTCAGGTTTCGCGCGGTTGCGTCCGGTTTGATAATGGAAAAGGTGCGTTCAGTCGCCATGTCGAGATCCTTGATTGAGCGGCCGTGGGAATTGCGGCGCTTATATCGACGCGCATCATCCACGGCAAGCGCGGGGTCGCGGAGGCCGGCGCCGCCCGCCAGGCTCGCAGAAAGCAAGCCGGCTCGACCTGACCGTCAAGCGGCAGGCTCGATCTCGGCGAGTTCGATGCCCTCCTGCACGATATCGCCGACCTTGCACCTGATCGTTTTCAGTGTCCCCGCGCAGGGCGCGCGCAAAGTCTGCTCCATCTTCATCACCTCGAGCGTGAGAATGGGTGCGCCCTTCTCCAGAACCGCGCCCTCCTCCGCGAGCAGCGCGACCACTATGCCGGGCAGCGGCGCCGTGATGCGGTCCTCATTGGTCTGCTCCTCGTCGCCGCCGCCGAAGGGATCGACCCAGTGCAACTCGAACCGGCGGTTGCGCGTCCGCACATACACCTCGCGGCCATCGGCGACCGAGACGACGCGGCTGCGCATTCCATCGAGCGCGAGCGTGAGATTTCCCGCCTCGTCCGGCTCGAACCCGAATGCAAGGTCCGTGTCCCCGACGCGCAATTGCGAAGGCCCGTTGCCATAGACGAGAATGACTTCGTGCTCGCTCTGTCCGTGACGAAACACGAATTTGCGCTGACGGCGGCCGACCGGCATCCAGCCCGCGGTTCGCCAAGGTGACGCCGCATCCGATCGAGAGGCCTCGCGCTCGGCCTGCACGATGCCAGCAACCGCGGCGGCAAGTTCGGTTTCGCCAGGCAGCCCCGCCATTCCGGTCAGGTCTGTCAGATGCCGCTCTATGAAACCAGTGTCGATCGCGTTGGCGCGCACGTCGGCATGCGCCGCCAGCGCGGACAGAAACGGAACGTTGGTGACGACGCCACGGACGTCGATCCCCTCCAGGGCGCGTGCGAGCCGGTCGAGCGCGGCGTCGCGGGTTTTCGCCCAGGCGATCGCCTTGGCGAGCATCGCGTCGTAGTGCGGCGACACCGTATCGCCTTTGCGGTATCCGGAATCGATACGCAAGCCGTCGATCTCCGGCGGCATCCGCCAGGCGGTGATGCGGCCGACCGACGGCATGAAGTTCTTGTTCGGATTCTCGGCGTAGACGCGCGCCTCGACGGCATGGCCATTCATGACGATCCGATCCTGCGTCAGCGGCAGCTCTTCGCCAAAAGCGACGCGGAGCTGCCATTCGACCAGATCGATGCCGGTGATGAATTCGGTCACGGGATGCTCGACCTGCAAGCGCGTGTTCATCTCGATGAAGAACACCTCCTTGCCGTCGGACACGAACTCGACCGTGCCGGCACCAACATAATTCACCGCGCCGGCCGCCTTGCGCGCCGCTTCGCACACTGTCTCACGCTGCGTCGCGTTCAGAGTCGGCGAAGGCGCTTCCTCGATGACTTTCTGGTGCCGTCGCTGCAAGGTGCATTCTCGGTCGAACAGCGACAGCAGATTGCCGTGCGTATCGCCGATCACCTGCACCTCGATGTGGCGCGGGTTCTCGACGTACTTCTCGATCAGCATCCGCTCGTCGCCGAACGCCGCTTTCGCCTCGCGCCTCGCGCTAACGATCGCCGGTGCGAGCTCCCTCGCCGACCGCACGATCCGCATGCCGCGACCGCCGCCGCCGGCGGATGCCTTCACCAGAACCGGATAGCCGATCCGCTCCGCCGCGCCTTGCAGCGTGGCATCGTCCTGAGCCTCGCCATGATAGCCGGGCACCAGGGGAACGCCCGCCTTCTCCATCAACGTCTTGGCGCCCGACTTCGAGCCCATGGCGGTCATCATCGCGG
>NZ_MKRN01000068.1:13962-23917 GCF_001896955.1 Nitrobacter sp. 62-13
TCGATGTTGAGATAGCTGTCGGTGGCGCGCCCCGGTCCCAGCAGCACGGCCTCGTCGGCCCTCGCGACATGCAGCGCGCCGCGATCGGCCTCGGAATAAACGGCGACCGTGCGCAGCCCCATCGCGCGAGCGGAGCGGATTATACGGCAGGCGATCTCGCCGCGATTGGCGATCAGGAGCGTGTCGAAGCGACGATAGCGTGGAGCGCTTGCCATCGTCACATCCTGAACAGGCCGAACGTCGTCGGCTCGACGGCTGCGTTCGCAGCCGCCGACAATCCGAGCGCCAGCACCAGGCGCGTATCCATCGGGTCGATCACGCCGTCGTCCCACAGCCGCGCGGTGGCGTAATACGGATTGCCCTGGTTTTCGTATTGCGCGCGGATCGGCGCCTGGAATTCGCGCTCCTCCTCGTCCGACCACGTGCCGCCTTTGGCTTCGATATTCTCCCGCCGCAGCGTGCTGAGAACGATCGCAGCCTGCTCGCCACCCATCACGGAAATCCGCGCGTTCGGCCACATCCACAGAAATCGCGGCGAGAAGGCGCGGCCGCACATGCCGTAATTGCCCGCGCCGTAGGAGCCGCCGATCACCACGGTGAATTTCGGCACGGCGGCGGTCGCGACCGCCGTGACAAGTTTGGCGCCGTCGCGCGCGATGCCGCCGGCTTCGTATTTTTTCCCGACCATGAAGCCGGTGATGTTTTGCAGGAACACCAGCGGAATGCCGCGCTGGCAGCACAATTCGATGAAATGCGCGCCCTTCAGCGAGCTTTCGCTGAACAGGATGCCGTTGTTGGCGACGATGCCGACCGGATAACCCCAGATATGGGCGAAGCCGCATACCAGCGTCTGGCCGTAAAGCTTCTTGAATTCGTCGAACTCCGAGCCGTCAACGATGCGCGCGATGATGTCGCGCACGTCGAACGGCTTGCGGCCGCCGGCCGGCACCACGCCGTAAATTTCCTCTCTCACGAACAGCGGCTCGCGCGGCTCACGCATGTTGAGCGGCGCGCGTCGCGGCGGCTTCAACGTGGAAACGATACGGCGCGCGATCCCGATGGCATGGGCATCGTTCTGCGCATAATGGTCGGTGACGCCGGATTGCCGCGAATGCACGTCCGCGCCGCCGAGTTCCTCCGCTGTGACGACCTCGCCGGTCGCGGCCTTCACCAGCGGCGGCCCGCCGAGAAAGATCGTACCCTGATTGCGAACGATGATGCTCTCGTCCGACATCGCCGGCACATAGGCTCCGCCCGCGGTGCAGGATCCCATCACGATGGCGATCTGCGCAATGCCCTGCGCCGACATGCTCGCCTGATTGAAGAAGATGCGGCCGAAGTGCCGCTCGTCCGGAAAGATCTCGTCCTGCTGCGGCAGGAAGGCGCCGCCGGAATCCACCATGTAGATGCAGGGCAGATTGTTCTGCCGCGCGATGTCCTGCGCCCGCAGATGCTTCTTCACGGTCATCGGATAATAGGTGCCGCCCTTGATGGTGGCATCGTTGGCGACGATCACGCATTCGCGGCCCGAGACGCGGCCGACGCCGGTGACGATGCTCGCCGAATGCACGTCGCCGCCGTACATTCCGTTCGCCGCCAGCGGCGACAGTTCGAGAAACGCGGTGCCGGGATCGAGCAGCAGATCGACGCGCTCGCGCGCCAGCATCTTGCCGCGCGATATGTGGCGGGCGCGAGCGGCCTCGCCGCCTCCGCCCGCGACGATCGCGAGCTTGTCACGCAGCTCCGCGACGAGAGCCTTCATCGCATCGACGTTGCGCGCAAAATCGGACGAAGTTGGATCGACACCGGAACGAAGCGCCATGGCAGCCCAGGATGGTGGCAGGCATTGAAGCTCTCGCCTGGAGCATGTTTCTTTTAGACGGAATCAGCAACCCGTCATGCCCGGCTTTATACCGGGCATCCACGTCTTTAGAATTTCAGCAAAAAATATGAATGGCCGGGACCACAGGCGAGCGAAGCGACGCCGTTCTCGAGCGGCGATACCCGGCCATGCCAATTATGTGCGACGCGACCTGCGCTAGCTAATGCGTCCAGGGCTCGATGCGGCGAAATGCGAAATTGTCGGCGTAGGCTGCCTTTCTTTCCGCCTTCGGCTTCGGCTCGATCACCTGATAGGGAATGCCCTCGCGCTCGCAATAGGCGATGGCGTCCTCCTTTGTATCGAAGCGAAGCGTAATTTGCTGCTTCATGTCGCCGGAGCTGGTCCAGCCCATCAGGGGTTCGATGACCCGCGCCTGCTCGGGTTCGTAGTCGAGCTGCCATTCCCTGGTCTGGGCGACCCCCGATTGCATCGCGTTTTTGGCGGGCTTGAAGATACGTGCTGTCATGGATCGCTGCGACCTACTGCTATGCCGTCCGGTAAAGCCGGCGGGCACCCTCCTAACGTATATTCCGTATGCCGCGGCGTGACAATGTGGTCCACAACCGGCGTGACAGGACGGCGCATCCCGCCGATCCTCAGCCCTGCCTGAGGTTCGACATGACGACGGCGCCAACGTCGGTGTAGACGCCGACGAGTGGTCCCACGATCCGGTGCAGCCCCTTCTTGGAAATCACCGTGTCATGTAGCACGAGGTGATCGATGCCCGTGGTCAGGAAGCAGCGCATCGCATCCCGCGGCGTCTCCACGATCGGCTCGCCCTTGACGTTGAACGAGGTGTTGATCAGCACCGGGACGCCGGTCAGCTCCTCGAATTCCTTCAGCAGCCGATAGAGTGACGGGTTCGTGCTCTCGCGCACGGTCTGCACCCTCGCCGTGCCGTCGACGTGAACCACCGCAGGAATCCGGTCGCGCCACTCCGGCCGGACGCTCTTTGCGATCAGCATGAACGGCGAGTCCTCGTCGCCCTCGAAGATATCGGTCATGCGCTCGGCCAGCACGATGGGTGCGAACGGGCGGAACGGCTGGCGGTGCTTGACCCTGCTGTTGAGGATGTCCTTCATGTCGGCCTTGCGCGGATCGGCGATCAGGCTGCGATTGCCCAGCGCGCGCGGACCGAATTCGGAACGCCCCTGAAACCAGCCGATGACCTTCTGATCCGCCAGAAGCTTCGCGGTTTCGGCGTAGACGTTCGGGCTTTTCACCGCCGCCGTCTGGACCTTCACGATCGAGCGCTGGGTTGCGGCCTCGACCTCGGAGTCCGAGTAGCTGCGGCCGACATAGGCGTGCTCCATCACGAATCCGCGGCCCTGCTTCAGCACTTCAAGCCAGCCGTAATAGGCGCAGCCGATGGCGATGCCGTCGTCCCCTGCGGCGGGCTGAATCCAGACGTTCTCGAATCCGGCTTCCCGTGCGACGCGTCCGTTGGCGACGCAGTTCAGCGCCACGCCGCCGGCAATGCAGAGGTTCTTTGCGCCAGTGGTCTCACGCAGCCAGTTGGCGCGCGCGAGCAATACCTTCTCGGTATCGTCCTGAACCCGCCACGCGAAATCCTCCCAATGCCGCATGGAAGGGCTTTTTTCCCATTTTCCGCCGCCATCGGCGAGGTAGGGCTGGTTGAGGTCGGCCGACCAGCGCGGAACCGTGAGACGGTTGTCGGCGATTTCCATCAGCGGCTTGATATTATCGCGCCGTCCGTAAGGCGCGAGGCCCATCAGCTCGCCGCACTTGTTCCAGTCGCCGAATATGTAGGTCGAGGCGCGGCTGTAGAGCGCGCCGAGGCCGGGCATGTTGTAGAACTCGTCGCTGAAAAAGCCGCGGTCCGGCTCCATCCAGACCTTCTTCAGGCATTCGAGCGTCTTGCCGCTGAACCGATAATAGCTCTCCGATTCCCGCGCGAGCGGCGTTGCGGTGTCGCTTTCCGGATAAGCCTCGTTGACGTCCGAACGGTAGCTGCCGACGCCGTCGACGATCATGATCACGCCGTCGTCGAACGGACAGGCCGCAAAGGCGCTGTAGGCGTGCGCCAGATGGTGGGAGATCGAGACCACCTTGTCGGAATGCGCGCGGAAATACGGATGGTCCTTCGCCTGCAGCCGCTCTTCGGCCGGGAGAAATCCGGGCATGTCTTGATAGATCAGCCGCTCCTCCATCTCGGGAACCGGAAGGATGTAGCAATTGCTGACCACCAGATCGATGTCGCCCATGCTGATGCCTTCGGCGCTCAGGCAATAGTCGATGACTTCCTTGTAGAAACCGCTGGCGTGCTTTTCGCGCGTGATCCGTTCCTTGGCGATGGCGACAGCGATGGCGCCGTCGCGAAGCAGGCAGGCGCTCACGTCGTGATCGTAGGTGTTGAGACCGAGGACATAGGTGTGCTGTTTTGACATGAGCCTCTGTGGGGTGATCTGGAGGGAGAAATTCAGGTTCCGCACCATATTCGCGGAGCCTGAGCCATGAGTGAGAGGGGTTTAACGTGCCGCACCGCCGGACCACGTTATGCCTGCTCTTTTGCGTCGCTTCTGCGGCACACCAAGTTCAAGGCGGCCGGAGCGGAAAAATCGGCCGATGCCCGCAAGAGAGCTAGCGCAACCGGAAGCCGTCAATTGCCGACATCACAACTACTGATTACAAATTGACACACAAGGACATTTCCGGATTTTTCACCAATCCCGCGTGAACCTGAATACGGCGGGGGCCGACCCCTGACCGGGCGGACGCCGAACCTGGTCTCGATTAGCGGCACACGCTCAAAATGCGTTGGAAATGTTATTTTATCATGCACCGAACCACGGCAAACTGACTGCCTTATATTCGCGACAATGGTCGTCCCGAATACAAGGTCTGCTTCACGAAGGTGCCAAACAGAGTTGGAGATTCTCTTGATGATTCAAAAAAGTTCGAGCGCGCGCCGCAGCATCGTCACCCGCATCCTGGCGGCGACGGCGATGGTTTGCGTGTATTTTATCGGCGTTGCCGGCGTTTCTTCGGTTCTGGTGGCCGGATCGACAACGTCTGCGGAAGCTCGCGGCGGCGGTCGTGGACGCGGCGGTGGCTGGGGTCGGGGTCGCGGACGCGGCTGGGGCCGTGGTCGCGGCTGGGGCCGAGGCCGGGGCTGGGGCTTCATCGCGCCTGGCTGCTATTACAGCCCGCGCTGGGGCCGCACGATCTGCCCGTACTGATTGCCGATCAAGTTATAAAGCATCGAAGGGTGCGCCGGTTCGCTGGCGCACCCTTTCTTTTAAGCACGACCGATTCCAAGGCGAAGCGTTTCGATCGATGGTCCAACACATGGATTCCGATCGAACGCCATCCCAATCCGGCGCCCATGAATCGAGCCGCGCCCATCGCGTCGCTGGGAACGCACGAGGCCAACGACGCAACTTTCCATAACCGACACGCAACCTGATCGACCGCTGGGCAGAGCCATCCCCGTCGCGGGAACGGCTCACGCGTCAAACCGGTTAGCGGCGCGTTACAGCCGATTGAAGCAGGCCGTTCAACGAGCGGCCTCTGATTCCATCAGAACCAGGCTCTGACGGAGCTATCGCTTCAAACTAGTGCTTCATGCCGACGTGAACTTCGGTCGCAAGTGTCTTTGCTTCGATGCCAAGCGTTTCGCAGATCGCCTTCAGGCGCGCGGGCTTCGGAAACTGGATGCCGCGCATGTAGAGCGAGATGTCGCAACGGCGGAAATCATGGAGGCCACGGAAACGCTTCGATGCTTCGCGGGCAAATTCGTCTGCTGTCCAATTTTTGTCAGCGACAAGTTTCGCAAGACGATTTCCGAACTCTACTCGATCTGCATCAGACATCATTTTTTTCTCTTCCTGACTTCCCCATATCCACGCATCCGCAATCGGATCGTGAAGACACGTCCGAGAAGCAGATCCGCGACGCAGCTCGCCGAAAGACCGGCGGGTTTTCTTCCGTCAAGGGGAGATGTATGTCTTACTATACATCGCCTCATTTACTTCTATCGCTAGCGTCAGAGCACCCCCGCGTAGTCTGCATAGCAACTTCTTTGCGGCTCGCGCATTGTCTCGCCGAACGGTTCAGTTACCCGTTCATCCCCTCCGTACCGCGTAAAAACCCGTCGGGAGTCCTCCTCGCCGACGGGTTTTTCTTTATGACTGCAGAAAGGTTTTAGGCGGCTGGACATATCCGCATTGCTGCCCTGCGCTGAGAGATTAGCTCTCGCCCAGCCGCAGTTGCTTTTCTCAACAGGATTGCGATGCCTTTATTCGGACAGGAGCGTCGACAGGACGATCACGACTCAGCGCTATCGGTGCTCTTTCAGTAATCGGCAAAATCACAGCGATCGATTCGGGCGGACGATCGCAAGCGCTCACGGGCCCGTAGAATTCCCAGCACAGTCTCTCGACTGCCTCTTAGCCGATAAATTCGGTGCCCTGTCCCGCCAGAAGTTCTTTCAACTGGCTGCACATCAGATCCGCCTTGTCATATCTCAGGGCAGCTACGGTGATCTTGTCGACCGACACGACGATCTGGTTGCCGGCGTTCACGCATGAAATCCGGCTGTACATGTCGTCAACACCCGCAAGCGCATTTTCCAGCGCGGCTTCCAGTCTCTCAATTTCGACCCGACCCAATGTGAGCGGTGATCCGCCGTCGATCGTCAGATCGGCCGCAATGCCGTCCCCTTCGGGTCGAGCAACAAGCGTCCAGGTGCTCATTGCTTCATCCTCTCCGGCCGATCTCAACGCGCTCGTCCAATGCGGACATCGATCCCGCCCTCTTTTGATTCCACCACGCGCACCTCGGAAGCTCAGGATCGGTCAATGTTGTCTACCTGACTCAGCGTTTTCATTGCCGCGTCTGATGAACGATCTCGAACCACAGTCTGGCTTAACCGCAATGACCGTTTAATCCTCCCGCGCATCGTTGTCGACCGGCGCGGGCCCGACCTGCCGCGACAGGATTCAAAATTGCGCGCTGCAGCGGAGCGCCGATTGGCAAGATGTCGCAAAATACCGATCGGCGAGGTTTGGCTACACCGGGAAATGAGGCGATTGGCAAGCTATCGTTCGACTTGCTATTGTCCCGAAAACCCTCCGGTTAGCGCAAGCATCCCATCCGGATTGTCGAAAACAAACAGAGCGGCTCGTTCTGTCGCGTCTTTATTAGAAGGCTGCCTAGAATATGTTTCCTCCCGGAAAGCCCTCCGGCGACCCAAGCCGCGGTCAAACGGCCGAAGAAATCGAGCGCTACTATCGCAACGTCAAGATTGGCGATCTGGCCGCGATCAGAAGCAGCCAATACGGCCGCCTCGAAATCAAGGTCACGACTGTAAGCAACATCAATCCGGAGATTGGACGCATACATTTGGACGACGACGCAGTATGGGGCGGAGTGGCTTATTCCGTGGAGAGCGGAAAGAGCTATTACGCGTCCAGCGGCCAGTCATCGCTTATCATTCCAGATGAAAAGGTTACGGCCTGGGCTAAGGCGAATCCGCGCGGCACTCCCGATTATTGATGTGCTGCAGCAGGGTGTGCCGGGCAATCGCCAGAAGATCATTGGGACAGGAACGACCCCGGCGATTCCGGTGCCGTACGACGCGTTTTTCTGACCGTACCGGCATCCTCCGGGTCCGGCCCGAAGGCACGCCCGCGCGAAAACGCCATAAGTCATTGATTTATATGGTCGGGGCAGCTGGATTCGAACCAACGACCTGCAGTACCCAAAACTGCCGCGCTACCAGGCTGCGCTATACCCCGATCCGCTGGGAAACGATGTCGTTACATGCTTCCGGCCAGCCCAGCAAGCCGGCCAAGGGCCATTCCGCTTCTCGGGGACCGTAGCAGCGCTCTATCGTTGAATAGATGCGTTTTCTCCCACGCGGACCGGCATCCATCCGCCGGGCAGTTCGCAGCCATCGTGGCTCGAAAGCGCTCCAACGATCTCAATGGCCGTTAAAGAGCGGGTGCGAGACCCGGTCGCCCGGCGCAATGCCGTACTTTCTCGCGGTCCCCGCGATCACTTCCAGCACACCTTTGGCCAGACCGCCCGATGAAATAATGCGGGTCGAGAACGGCTCGGTGTTCTCGGCGATGCGGAGAACCCGGCCGTCGGGGTCGATGAAGATCATGTCGAGCGAGATGTAGGTGTTCTTCATCCACATCGACACCTGCTGGGCCGGAGAGAAATCGAACAGCATCCCCTGCCCGTCCGGCAGATGCTTCCGATACATCAGCCCCTTTTCCTTTTCTTTCTCGGTCGTCGCCATTTCGACCGAGAACATCTTCACGCCGGCTCGGGTCGCGATCTCCAGCGTCTGGAATTCGGCAGCGCGGGCACCAGCCCCAGACGGAGTGACGATGCCGATCCACGATAGCAGCGCAATCCACAAACCAGCGCGCAGCCACTCAAGACCGACCTTCCGCATGCGCATCATCGGGCAACCCGTCAGGACGAAGGATATTCGCAAGCCGCCGGAAACGTCGCCGCACCGGTCGGCCATGATCCGTAGCGGGCGGCCTCCGCTGCCGCAAAACACGTTTTCCGGAAGGTCGAGCCCTCGGCGGTCGACCCTCCGCGTGTCTTTCTCCTCAGCGGCGATACCCCTTTCGCCGGTTCAATGCGAGGACAGGCCCGGAGCCCCGGTTTCCGGTTGAACTTCCGCCGCCATCATTCCCTTGGAACCCGGCCCGAACCGGACCAGAACGAACTGCCCCGGCCGAAGCTCCGTCATGCCGAAGCGCCGCAGCGTTTCCATGTGGACGAAGATATCGGGCGTCCCCTCGCCGCACGTCAAGAACCCGAAGCCGCGCAGCCGGTTGAACCATTTCACCTGCGCCCGCTCCAGACCGCTGGTCGGCGTCACGCTGACGTGGGTCCGAGGCGGAAGCATCTGCGCCGGATGAATGGCCGTGGATTCGTCCATGGACGTAATCCGGAACGCCTGATAGCCCTTCGCCCGCTGCACGCATTCACAAACCAGACGGGATCCTTCATAGGCCGTCTGGTAACCGTCACGACGAAGCACAGTGACATGCAGGAGCACGTCCGGCGAGCCGTTATCGGGAACGATGAAACCGTAGCCCTTTGAAGCGTCAAACCATTTGATGACGCCACTGATCTCGACAATGTTGGCAGGGGATTCGCCAAGCCCCGTAAACGGACCGACCCCTGACTCCCGATCCGTGGTTCCAGAAAAGTCCTTCGATCCAAGGTGATCGCTCACCGTCGGACCTCCAAACTTCCTGGATTCAAATCCGTCAGACCCCATGACCCAGGACCCCACACATTTACTATTACACTACGGCTCTCGTCTGGATAACACCGTTATTCCCAGATGAATATAGCCGCGCGAATCTTACGAATCAAAAGATAACACTATGGTTGACGTCGCAAGACAAAAAATAATTTGACGTGAATCTATGAACAGCCTTGCACATGCGCGAATCATTTTCGTCGCCGCTCCCCATTACGTATTTTCGTGTTGTTGACGTCGCGCAGGATGGTCAATCAGCCGTTCAACGGCTGCTTGTTGAGGATAAGCACCTTTACGCCGCATTTTCTGGCCCTGATCGCCGAAAGCGTAGCGCATAATATGCCTCGTACATTGGGGAGCGAATAACTGCTCCGCAATTACATTCGATTTAAACGCGCCTTTCGCGTTGTTGAAATCGTTCCAGAATGGCTCGGACGTCGGAGAATCAAGAACAATGCATGAGCAAGATGACGGGACGCGGCCGAAAAATCAGATGAGTCCGGAAGGCAGGCAAGGATCAGAACGACAAAGATCAGAACGAGCCGACATCGCGCGACGCGTGGCCAACTTCAAGGCGCATCAAGCCGCGCTCCGGCGTGAGCGTGAGGAATACTACTTATCCGTCCGCGCTCGAATAGATCGAGCTTTGGAGATGCCGCAGCCAACAAACGTCATCAGGCGGCCTGAATGATCGTTCTGCCCCCGAGACATTTCGATCTCAGGGGCGGGCGTCGGCTTACCAATAACGATACGGGCGATGCCAGCGGCGGTGCCAGTAGGGACCCGGCCGATAGCCGTACGACGCCCCGTAATAGACC
>NZ_MKRN01000068.1:23924-26036 GCF_001896955.1 Nitrobacter sp. 62-13
CGCCGTAATAGGCTGGCGGACCGCCATAATAGGAATAGGCGGGAGACCATCCGCCGTAATACGCCGGTCCATAATACGGCCGGTAGTAGCGCGGCCGGTAATAGCCGTCGTAATACCCGTAAGGCCCGTAATAGTAAGAGCTCGCCGCCGCGCCCGCGGCCAGCGCGCCGATAGCGAGACCCACGCCAAGGCCGGGGCCTATGCGATAGGCCTGAGCCGGCGCCGGTACAACAGCGCTACCGATCGCCGCCGCAGTCGCAATCATGATCGCCGTCTTTTTCATGCTCTATCCTCCTGCGAGGTACCGGCAAACAACGCGATCCACTTGGTTTGGTTGCAAAGGGAAGCGGCAGGAAGCAGTCCATGCGCATTTTTTTCTTCCGCTATCGGGAACCAGAACGATTACAGAATTTGGAGAGGTTCTTGATACCGAAAGGGATTTCTGATCCACGCCAAATGGCCGAATGGCGCGCGACGTCAAAAACTAGCGCGCGAAAAAGACGATCAGGAGCCCCAGCAGCACGGCGCCCACCAATCCCGCAATGAAAATGGCCTTGCGGGTTGTCGTTCTCAGAATGATTTCCCCGCCCCGCGCCTTCTCGGCCGGATAGGATTTCGGCGGCGGGGGCGGTTCTGCTGGACCTTCGCGTACCATCCCCGTCAATGCCGAGCTGCCAGGACCGTTCCACAGCACGCCAAAAAAGCGACCGCATGTTTCGTCCGACGATAAATCTATAAATCAAAATCTTGCCGATGCGAAAAATCCGTCTTGCAGGCCGGGGCTGGCGCAGGTTTGTTGCTATCGGCAGCGAGAATTAAGGCGCCGCATCTGGATCGCCGGCGCCAGTCGTCCAAAGCAAAATCATCATTGTCCGCAGGAGACATGGACCATGCGTTATCTTCACACCATGCTGCGCGTGCGAAATCTCGAGACCGCACTGAAATTTTTCCGCGATGCGCTCGGGCTGAAGGAAGTTCGTCGCGTCGACAATGAAAAGGCGAAATTCACGCTGGTGTTCCTGTGCGCGCCCGAAGACGAGAACCTGGTCAAGGCCTCCAAAGGCCGCGGCGCGCCGCTGATCGAATTGACCTACAATTGGGACGAGGAGACCTATGGCGAGGACCGCTATTTCGGCCATCTCGCCTACGAGGTCGACGACATTTATGCGACTTGCGAGCGCCTGATGAAGCTCGGCGTTACGATCAATCGACCGCCCCGCGACGGCCAGATGGCCTTCATCCGCTCGCCGGACCTTCACTCGATCGAACTGTTGCAGAAAGGCGATGCCCGGCCACCGGCCGAGCCGTGGAGTTCGATGCCGAACACCGGTCATTGGTGAGACCGCGGCGGCCGCTGCTGTCTATCTCTGGAAACGTCAGGCCGGAACGATTCCGCTCGCGCGCTGTTCACCTTGCAAATATCGACTTTCGAGGAGAGCAGAATGGGACGTGGACTTTTGCTTTGGCTGCTGGGCGTGCCGATCCCGGTGATCATTCTTCTGTGGCTGTTCTTCGGTCGTTGACGACCGCATCCAGCTCAATGAAGGCCTCGTTTCGGCGAGGCCTTTTTCACGCTCCCGCCTTCACCCCTGCCGCACGGCCGCGACGCTGCGTTCAGCGCCGAATGCCGCCGCCGATGCTGATGCCGCCGCCGATCCGCACGCAGGTCGACGAGCCCTCGAGCCTGACAAAGTCGGGACCGTATTCCGGGCAGGATTTTCGCGCTGTCGGCGTTTGCTTGACGGCCGCATGCCCGGCCTTGATATCGCGATGGGAGTGAGGCGAACCGCGCGTCTCGGCCCGGGCGGACACACCAGAGACCGTCAGCACCACGAGCATTCCGTGCAACGATCGCCGGATCATGTTGGATTCTTTCCTAAGGCCATTTCGACCCGCCCAGCCGCCTGTTTTGCATCGCTTTTGCGGCCCAAGCGAGGCCCCGCGCCAGTTCCGGCCTTCGTGGGGGAGAATGCTTGCCCCTCCGGGCAAACGCCACTATACGTTCCGCCGCTGCCGCCGGTCGGTTCACTGCGGACCGGAGACGCCGTTTGATCGAGCCGCTACAGGACATTGATTTAACGGCATTATCGCAGCGGATTTGAGACTGAAACG
>NZ_MKRN01000069.1:0-4096 GCF_001896955.1 Nitrobacter sp. 62-13
GCGGTGCGTGTCAATGAAAGTCGGCTTTGGGGAGGGAGAGGCCCGGACAACTCAAGGCTCTCGAAGGAGGAAACTCCCCGCAATGGCGTGACGGACCCGCCTAATCGCGGGGCGGCAGGAGCAGGATGCAAACGTCGTCCCTGGGAGTCAGGATAGTCGTGCGCGCCTTTGCGCGCGTAACGCTGACCCGGAAATTCTGGCGCGCCTGCGTCATCGTCCCATCGTGAAAATTGCCCGATACTATGCGATCAGGATTGGCAACGATTTCGCCCCGCGCCCGCTTCGGCCACCCTTCGAAGATGATCACTTCGTCAAATTGCTTGCCCTTTGCCTTGTGCATGTTCATCACCACGACTCCGGACTCGGGCTTGTGAGCCGTCGCGAAGTGCTCCTGCACGAACGATTGCCGGGTGATGGCGAGGGCGTTGCGATATCCTCCGGTGTTGCGCCAGTCCTGGGCCAGCCCCTGGCGGAGTTGTGTTCCCCGCTCAAGCAGGCGAACGTTACGGACCTCCTTGGCGACATCGTTCAGTCGCTGGCACGGCCCAGCATCCAGTACGCCGCGCACTGCTACCCAGTCCGCATCGGGATCGCCCGTTAATGTCAGGGCGGCCGATGCCTGATGGACGGCAAAGGTGCCCTTCAAGACGCTGTTACCCGGCGTCGCCCGTCCTTTCGCAAGGCACTCGTTCCATTTGGCCAACGCCGCTCGAAAGCGCGTAGCCTCGTCCATGTCTCCTTTAGTCGGCGCCGTGCCGCCACGTCCGTGGAAATAGCTGCACAGCAGCTCGACAAACTCATCGAAGCATCCCAAGTGCTCGCGCTGCTGAAGCAGGAAGGCGATGATCTCCGCCGCGAGGATGGGACCTTCCATATCGACGGCCGCCGTGTGCGCAATCGGTGGGACATTCCCGAACGGCTGACGCAGCACGTCAGACACCAATCGAGTCATCTTCTTTGTGGGCACGAGAACCGCCAGAGACCAGTCGCGACGGCCGGTCTCGAGCAACCGTTTGCGGGCCTGCAGTACCTGGCCGACCAGCGAAGCGTAAGCTTGATTGGGGTTCGACTCGAACAGCGCGTAGCCGATCCCCCTGTACTCGTTCTGCCGGAATTTGCCGGTCAGGATGTCATTGCCGAATAGGGCGATCTCGGTCCCCTCGCTCCGATGGTTGTCGCTGGCGAGATCGTGAACCGCTGGCGCAAAGGCCGCCATGAAATGGTTCAGTCTCTCCGGGTCGGCGCCGATGAAGTCGAATATGCGCTGCTCTGGATCCGCCAGGGCGATCAGCGTGCTGCTGGCACCCAGCGCCTGCACCACACGCCACTGCTCGGCGTTGGTGTCCTGAAACTCATCCAGGATGATGTACGGATACATCGTCGAGATGAGCGACCGCACCTTGTTGGATCCATGGAGCAGGATCGCCACGCGGTCGGCGAAGAGGTCGAAGCAGATCCTCCCCTCTTCGGTCGCCAGACGGATGCGTTCTGCTTCCTCCCGCGCGCGCTTCTCCGCCTTTTCCTCGTCCGACAGTTTCGATGCCGCCTTGTAGCCGCTTCGAACCGCCGACAGCGCGATCGCCTCATTCGGAGGCGTGAGGATTGTCATCCGCCGCGGAAAGCCGACGAGATAGCCGTGTGTCTTCAGGATGCGCCAAAAGAACGAATGGTAGGTGTCGACCTCGATCCGCTGCCGCTCCTCCCGCGTGATCGCGCTTTCCTCGTCAATCGCCTCTAGGACACGCGAGACGGTCGCGCGCGCGAAACTGAGGAAGAGGATGTGCTGACCTGGCTTCAGCGCCTCGCGCGCGATCTTGGCGGCTTTGAAGATCGAGACGGTCGTCTTTCCAGAACCAGGCCCGCCGGTCACGAGCTGGTGGCCGACGGCTCGGAGAACTTCCTTTTGCGTCTCGGTCAGGTCGACCACGGTACCCTCACCTAACTGAGAGGATCAACGTCGGGTTCGTCGTCGTCGGGCGGCGGCGGTGGCGGATCGCAGAGTGCTTTCAATGTGATGCAGGCGTCGCGCAACCACTTAGGAATCTCGGCTTCGGAGCACTGCGCTAGAAACTCAGCGATACCCCAATTTCCCTTCGACCAGCCGAAATACTCCTTCAGCGCCACGACAGCCTGCGCCTTTGGATTGGGATATTTCGCTACCAAATGCGGCGGCCAATCGAGCTGATCGGCAAATCGGTCAAGCGCGGCCTGCGTGGTGTTCTTGAGGATCAAATCCTCAATACCCTTCTCGCCGTGCATGAACAGGCGTTCCACCTGGGCTTCAATGGCCGCCTTTGCGGGATCGGTCTGTTTATCGCATAGCGCAAAGGTGCGCTTGCCAAGGCTCTTGTATAGGGCGCCAAGGTCGGCGATCTGAGTCTCAGTCCCGGCGTCGATTATGCACACACCAAGGGCTTCCAACGACGCGTAGGTCGCTGGATTGAGCTCGGACAGGCGTCGCGCAGCGACCGGAAAGGCGGTCGCCTCCGTCGCTCCTTCGGCAATAAGGACACGACGCGAAAGGAGCCCTTCGCAAAACCGGGTTCGGAACTCGTGGCGGTAGCGCTTGTGCTTGACGCTCTCCGGCAGCTCGATCTTGGATTGGCCTAGTTGGCCGTCGTCTGACCGTGACAGAATGACGGTTTCATCAAGGCTGAACTCCTCGAGCACATACGGGGAGTGCGACGTGAAGAGCGACTGGGCCGAGAGCTTGCGCAGCTCGTGGACGATGCGCTTTTGTGCATATGGTGGGATCGCCGTTTCGGCTTCCTCCATGGCGAAAATGACATTCTGCTTGTCCTCGGCGATCTGCGACAGCATCGCGAGCACCAACATGTTGATCGTCCCCGTACCTTGCCGATAGAACGGGGCGGCATGCTCGCCCGTGCCGGTGGCGATAAAGGCGGTGACCACCTTGCGCAGATGTTCACGCGTCAGGTTCGACACCTTTAGGTGCGGCTTCACGCCCCATTCGCGCGGAACGTATTTCTTGAGCGACTTGTCGATGCTTTCGAGCACCCCCGATATGCCGAGCTCGGGATCGCTCGCGACGTCGAAGCCCGCGAGCGTTTCGATCGTCCCTTCCCACATCTGCGGCCGAATTTCCTTCAGCCGCAGGATAATGTCGAGCAAGCTACCATGTTCGAGACTGAGCGCCCGAGATCCAGTCCTTAGCGAGCGCAAGAAGAGAAAGCCGCAGTGCTGCTTGTCCTTCTTGGAGAAGGACGACGGCGTATCCTCTTCAGACAGGCTGCGCGTAAAGTAGGTGTTGCCGATAAAGTCGTCCTCATCGGGATCATATTCGCCGATGAACGTAACCCGCAGCGCCGCCTTGATCTCGGCGGCATCGACACCGACGGGCTTCGCCTCCTGATAAAGAACCCCGGTGATCGTATTCAGCCACTCGACATTGTCCCCAAAGCGCGCCTCCTGCTCGGGCGACAGATTGGTGATCGTCACCTCAACCGTGATCTTCGGTGCCGGGCCAGGCTCAGCGCCTTCGGGCGCCTCAGGATCCTCAACAGGCAGATACTTGCCTTGATAGAAATCATGCTCATCCACGGGCGGCCGCCGGCTCAGCCGATCCGGCCCAAGGGCCAAGTCTATCGCCTCGAATACGGACGATTTTCCGGTGTTGTTATCTCCAATCAAGACGGCGTGGTCTGGCAGCGTCAGCTTGGCGGAACGGATGCCTCGAAAGTTCTCGATCGCTACGGAAAATATCTTCACCGCGTTCCCCCCTGGCATTTCTTATTCGAACAGCCGCCGGATGTCTGCCATCGGCCTGAACAGCTTCATGGGCTGGTCCAGCAATGGCAGGAAACTCTCCAGTTCATAGAAGCGGCGGGCACCCTCATCTTTCGCATCGACGATCACCGCGAAGGAGGCGACCTCGCTTCGGGAGGCGCGGTAGAGAGCGTCGGCCAGCAGGAAACGCCCATAACCCTTCCCCTGTTGGCGGCGATCGACGGCCAGCCGGCCCAGAAGCGTCGCCGGCACGAGCGGGTATCGCGGAAGCTTGCGCACTATCTGCGCTGGCAGTTCGGGGAGCTGCACCGATGTCGAAGAGAGCGTGTAGTAGCCGGCGATAGTCTCA
>NZ_MKRN01000069.1:4115-11300 GCF_001896955.1 Nitrobacter sp. 62-13
TGTGTCCGGAAATATCGGTCCAGCGGCTCTACGCCGCTCTCGAACCTTGATCGGTCATGGCTCGATGCCAGCGGCTCGACGCGGAGCTTTTCGTCTCTTCCAGCAGGCACTTGTCAAACGCCGGCCCGCTCACGATAGCGGCGCACCGTGTCGCGCAGACGATCATTGACTGGCTTCGGGTTCAGCAGCGCGTCAACGAAGGCCTCGCTGTCGCGGACGGAGAGAGCGAGCTGGTTGTGTTCCTCGATAGCGCGGCGGGCCGCGTCCTGCACGCTGGTCAGCACGAAGTCTGTCACAGTCCGCCCTTGGAGGGCGGCGGCACGCTCGATTAGACTCTTCTGTTCCGAGGTTACACGAGCCTCCAAGCGTTCTGCTCGGGCGCGCCCTCTGGTTGATCTGGATGCTGCATTGGGCATGGCTTTTCTCCTGACCTAATGTACGGCCAATACCCGGCCACTTCAAGTGGACGGGCTCCTATGAGCCAGACCCGCCCCTAGATGGTAGATAAATTGTAATCTTCGTGCTACATAATGGGTGTCTTAGACGCACGAAGAGCACAATGCCGACACCTCATCACCCTCCCGCCGCTGTGCGGCGCGTCCTACGGAAGCTGGGCGCGGACATCCACGACGCCCGTCGGCGGCGGCGGCTGCCCATGGCGGTCGTGGCCGAACGCGCGTTCACGTCCCGCTCGACCCTCCAGAGGGTTGAAGCGGGCGACGCCAATGTCAGCATCGGCATCTACGCTGCCGTCCTGCAGGCGCTCGGCCTGCTCGATGGCCTCGGCGAGATCGCCGATATCGCCCGCGACAGCGTCGGCCAGGCCTTGGCCAGCGCGGAGCTGCCGAAGCGCGTCCGTCTCAAGCGCGCCCCGGGGTCGACCGATCATGGCTGACATCGAAGTCCTTATCGATCTCGAAGGCCGTACCCGTCCGGTCGGACTGGCCCACAGTAACAAGGTGCGGGGCAACGAGACCGTCGTGTTCGAATACGCGCCGGAATGGCTCGCCGATCCGGAACGCTTCTCGATCGAGCCTGCCCTCGCGTTGACCCGCGGCGGCTTTGCGCCGCCGGCCGGACAAGCCATCTTCGGGTCCATCGGCGATTCGGCCCCCGACACCTGGGGGCGCCGTCTCATGCAGCGCGCCGAGCGGCGCCTCGCCGAGCGCGAAGGCCGCGCGGTCCGAACCCTCACCGAAAGCGATTACCTTCTCGGCGTCGCTGATGAGACCCGTCTTGGCGCGCTACGATTCCGCTGGGCAGGCGATGAAGTGTTTCAGGCGCCGCTTCGCGCGGGCGTGCCCGCCCTGATCGAGCTCGGGCGTCTCCTCGCCGTGACGGAGCGCGTTCTTCGCGACGAGGAGACGGACGAGGATCTCCAGCTCATCTTCGCACCCGGATCGTCGCTTGGAGGTTCACGCCCCAAGGCGTCGGTCATCGATCAGCACGGCCGCCTCTCCATCGCGAAGTTCCCCAAGGAAACCGACGACTACAGCTTGGAGACCTGGGAGGAGATCGCCTTGCGCCTGGCGGCGCGCGCCGGCATCACCACGCCCTCCCACGAATTGCTGCGCGTTGGCGGAAAGGCGGTGCTCCTGTCTCGGCGCTTCGATAGGGACGCTGCCATTCGCATCCCGTTCCTCTCTGCCATGGCGATGACGGGATCGAAGGATGGCGAGCGCGGTAGCTATCCCGAAATCGTCGATGCGTTGACGCGGCACGGGGCGCAAGCGAAGACCGACGCGCAGGCGCTGTACCGTCGCGTCGCCTTCAACGTGCTGATCTCGAATGTGGATGATCACCTGCGCAACCATGGCTTCCTATGGCTTGGCAAGGCGGGCTGGTCACTCTCCCCCGTCTATGACCTCAACCCCGTCCCTACCGACCTCAAGGCCCGGGTGCTGACGACGAACATCGATCTAGACGAAGGCACCTGCTCGATCGATCTCCTCGAGGCGGCCTCGGAGTACTTCGGTCTCGGCCTCGCGGCGGCACGCGCCATCATCAAGGAAGTTGCGGCCGTGACGGCGACATGGCGGGAGACCGCGAAAGAGGCCGGCGCCCGGCCCTCCGAGATCACCCGCATGGCCAGCGCCTTCGAGCACGACGATCTCAAGCAGGCGCTGGCGCTGTGACGCGGACCTTCATCCATAGCTTCGATCCCACATCTGCGAGCCCCGTTGCTGGCCCGACCGTCGATCTGGAGGTTTCCGAGATCGAGGATGCCGGCATCCGCGAGGTGCTTCAGACCCCCGGCGCCGCCTATGGTGCCTGGTCCATTCTTGATGCCCTGCTCGCCGCGACCGGTCCGGGCACGCCCTTCATCTTCAAGGAGCCTTTGGGACAAGCGCGCGAGGTGAAGGTCGCGCTGTCGGGCCTGTTCGGACGCTTCGTGGCGCGCGCCTATCTCGAGCGCTACCTCAACCTCTCCATCTTTGCGCACCTCACGAACCGATCGCTGCTCCTCGATGGGCGACGCCGCATCGACATCGTCCGCCGCTCCCGTGGCGATCTGCCGGACTGGGTGGCCTGCGCCGCCGATCTCACCTCCCTGACCGTGGCCGAGGCCAATGGCTGTCATGACCCGGGTGGTCCCGACAAAGCGCTCGCCAGGGGATGGGCGCAGGCCCAACGCATCGACGTGACGGCTAGGGGACGGAAGGTGACGATCAAGCGCGTCGCGATCGCGACGCGCTGGGGCGCTGCGACAAATGGACCAGCGCAAGCGTACCTGTCAGTCCGTGACCCGGTCGACGAAGGCGAGCCGATCGATGCGGAGGACAAGGACGCCGTCTTCATCGGGCTGCTTCGTCACCACATCGCAAACCTGGTCGCTCCGCTCGGCCATGCCGAGCTCGCCGATGCGCTTCGGCGACTGACCCGCGAACGCTCTGAGCACGGGCTTCAGCGTGATGTCGCGAGCGCCAGAGCGCTCCTGAATGCTGCGCCAGTACGGGAAGTGGACGGCGCCAGCGCCATTGACGGGCTTGTTGGCGGAATCGTCACCCGGGCGGGACCGCTGACCGACGCAACCGCGAATCCCGCCGATCAGGATGTGCTTGCCCGGCTCAACCTGCGCCCGGCCTTCGTCGGCATAGAGCGGGATCTCATCGATGCGGCGATCGAGGGCGAGGCCAAGACCGTGCGCGACCGGCTAGCCGCAACCACCAGGCACGATGAATTCGCGCGTGCCGATCGCGCCGGCGGATGGGTGATCCCCCTTGGCGCAGATCGACACATTATCGGAAGCGCGTAGTGGCGTTCCATTGTGGCAGCGGCAACCGGCTGCAGTCGCTTTGACTTGTTGCCGTTATCGTAGCTCAACTACGACAATTCGTACTTTCTCAAATACGGGAAGGCCTTCCCCTGCGGCCGAGCCAATGTCTCGGCCGACCCCTTCTGCGGGGAGACCCCGCAACGCCCCCTTAGAGTGAGAGTGCGGATCGGGTTTTCCGTGACGGGTTGAGGGCTGGAGGAGAGGCCTCCGGCGCCCGTCGCGGAGAACCGCGATGTCCAGACATCATCATCATGCTCGCGCCCGTGCGGACCGCGCGAGTCTCTACGACGACATCACCAACAAGATCGTCGCCGAGTTGGAGGTTGGGCGTGTGCCCTGGGTCCAGCCCTGGGGAACGGCGGCCGCAAAGGCGCCGCTTGCCATGCCAACGAACGCCGCGACCGGCCGGCAGTATTCGGGGATCAATGTGCTGATCCTGTGGGGCGCGGTCATCGAGCACGGCTTTCCCCTCCAGAGCTGGCTGACCTTTCGCCAAGCACTGTCGCTCGGCGGCCATGTCCGCAAGGACGAGCGTGGCACCACGGTCGTCTACGCCGATCGCTTCGTTCCCGACGACGAGAAGAAGCGCGCGCAGGAGACCGGTGAGGAGGCGCAGGCGATTCCGTTCCTCAAGCGCTTCACCGTGTTCAACGTCGCGCAGTGCGAGGATCTGCCCGAGGAACTGGCCGTCGCGCTGCCCGCGCCGGAGCCCGGCCTGATCGAGCCGCGGGTCGAGGCATTGATCAAGGCTACCGGCATCGACTTCCGCATTGGCGGTAATCGTGCCTTCTACATGCCGGCGGCCGACTATGTGCAGGTGCCCCCACCGCAGGCGTATTTCGAGACGATCAATTGGCATCGCACCGCGCTGCATGAACTCGGCCATGCGACGGGCCATGCCTCCCGTCTCGGCCGTGACCTGTCGGGCTCCTTCGGCTCGAAGAAGTATGCCTTCGAAGAGCTGGTCGCCGAAATGAACGCAGCGTTCTGCTGCGCCTCCATCGGCATCGTCCCGACCGTGCGCCATGCCGATTACATCGGCTCGTGGCTGGAGGTGCTGCACGAAGACAATCGCGCGATCGTGCGTGCTGCGTCGCAGGCCAGCAAGGCGGCCGACTGGCTGCTTGCGTTTCTCCCCGGGGCCGCAACGGCCAGCGAACCTGCGAATGACAGGAGGGCAGCATGATCCTCCTGACCGATGACCTGCGCGAGCGTCTGCTTGCCAATGGGCGTGATCGCGGGGCCGACCACGTGCCCGTGGTCAAGTTCTTCAACCCGCTGGGCGAAGGCGTCTGGCTCGCGACCGAGCTGGACGCGGACGGGGACACGCTCTTCGGCCTCGCTGATCTCGGCTCGCCTGAGCTAGGCACCTTCTCGCTCGAGGAAATGGCCTCGATCCTCCTGCCGTTCGGCATGGGAATCGAGCGTGACATTCTCTTCACTGGCGACTTTCCGATCTCGGTCTGGGCGGAAGCTGCGCGCCAAGCGGGAAGCATCCGAGCGGCCGAGCGCATTCTTTACCGAGCGGCTTCGCCTCAACGTAGTGGCGCGTGACGCCCATCCTGAAATCCGTAAAGCCGGAAACGCACACTTGCGTATCTCCGCCTCTGCGGAAAACCGGATCATCTGCTGGCGGCGCCGTCCTCAGAGGTAGAGGGCGGCGCTTCGCTTCGTGACGGGTTGGAAGCCGAGAGAGAGGCTCTCGGCGCCCGTCGCGGAGTATCCCGACATGGCAAAGGCTGCCAAGAAGATCGTCTTCTCGCGCTCGCGCGACATTCCCTTCAACAAGCTCGTGCTCTCGGAGGCCAACGTCCGGCGCACCCGGCCGGAAGCCGAGCTCGACGAGCTGGTCCACGACATCGGCCGACGCGAGGACCTCGTCCAGGGCCTCAATGTCCGCGCCGTCCTCGACGAAGACGGCAACGAGACCGGCACGTTCGAGGTGCCGGCGGGCGGGCGCCGCTATCGCGCGATCGAGCGCCTGGGGAAGGCCAAGCGCTTTCCGAAGGACGGGCTCGTCCCCTGCATCGTTCGGAAGTCCGACACCAAGATCCTCGCCGAGGACGACTCCCTCGCCGAGAACCTACTGCGCGCCGGACTTCATCCGCTCGATCAGTTCCGGGCGTTCCAAGACATGCTCGACAAGGGCATGACCGAGGACGAGGTCGCCGCGGCCTACCTCACGACCGTCCAGCTCGTGAAGCAGCGGCTGCGTCTCAACGCGGTCTCGCCTGTCCTGCGCGACGCTTATGCTCAGGAGAGCATGACGCTCGACATGTTAATGGCCTTCACTGTCAACCCCGATCATGAGCGTCAGGAGCAGGTGTGGGAAGCCGTCCAGCATTCATACAACCGGCAACCCTTCCATATCCGCCAGTTGCTGACCGAGACCACGATTCCGGCCTCCGACAAGCGCGCGCGCTTTGTCGGCGTCGACGCATATGTCGCGGCCGGCGGCGCAGTGCTGCGCGACCTGTTCGAGGACGATAACGGCGGCTGGCTCCAGGACCCGGCGCTGCTTCACCGCCTGGTCGGCGAACGACTCAAGACCGTGGCCGAGGAGATCGCCAGCGAAGGCTGGAAGTGGGTGAAGATCGACCTCGACCTGCCGTATGGCTACGACCACGGCTTGCGTCAGATCACCGGCTCTTTCGTCGATCTCACCGACGAAGAACGGGCCGAACGCGAGACGCTGCGCGCGGAATACGATCGGCTCGAGGCGGAGTATGACGGCGCCGACGAGCTGCCGGACGAGATCGATCAGCGCCTGGGCGAGATCGAGGAAGCTCTCGACGCCTTCGAGAAGCGCCCGGTCGTCTACGATCCCGCCGAGATCGCTCGCGCCGGGGTCTTCGTCAGCGTCGATCGCGACGGCGACATCGTGGTCGACCGTGGCTATGTGCGGCCCGAGGACGAGGCGCCTGTTGCCGTCGACGGCGGCGACGCCGAGATCGATGGAGAGGACGGCAGGACTGGTGCTTCCGCAGCACCGTCCGTTCAGCGCGCTGTCATCACCATCGGCGGACAAGACCCGGAAGGCGACGACGATGAGGACGATGATGGCGTCAAGCCGCTGCCCGAGCGCCTGGTCATCGAGCTCACCGCCCATCGCACCCTGGCTCTGCGGGAATCAGTCGCCAACCACCCGCACGTCGCTCTCACGGCGCTCCTGCACAAGCTGGTGCTCGACGCCTTCAAGCGCAACGCGCATGGCTGCGCCGTCGAGGCAGCCGTTCGGGAGATCCACTTCCCCGTTCAGGCCACCGACCTGAAGGACAGCGCTTCCGCCAAGGCCATCCAGGCCCGTGTGGAAGCGTGGAAGGCCGACATGCCGCTCGAGGACGACAATCGGCTGTGGGACTGGATCGCGGGGCTTGACGATGCGAGCCGCCTCGCGTTGCTCGCGCATTGCGTCAGCTATGGGATCAACGCTCTCTACGAGCGTCCGAATCCCTATAGCGGCAACGGCGTCTCGCAGCACGGGCTCGACCGGCGGATGCGCGACGCCGATCGGCTGGCACGCGCCACGGGCCTCGACATGGTCGAGGCTGGATGGCGCCCGACCGTGGCGAACTATCTCGGCCGCGTCACCAAGAGCCGGATCGTCGAAGCCGTGCGGGAAGCGCTCGGCGAAGAGAAGGCGCAACTCATCGACCACCTCAAGAAGCCCGATATGGCCAAGGAGGCCGAGCGTCTGCTCGCGGATACCGGCTGGCTGCCGGAGCCACTGCGCCCTGCCGATCCCGACGCCACGACCGCGTCGGACGCGAGCGAGACCGACGGCGACGACGCGCTGCCGGCTTTCCTCGCCGACGATGAGGACGAACAGGCGGATGACGGCGAATTGGACGCCGACGAGCCGGCGATGATCGCCGCCGAGTGACGCGCCCGCGGCGGGGGCGGCTTCG
>NZ_MKRN01000069.1:11333-13169 GCF_001896955.1 Nitrobacter sp. 62-13
GGTCGAAGACGGCCTCGTCTGCGCCGTGACAGTGATCGACGAAACGCCCGTCCGGAACCCAACCTTCGTCGAAGGGCACGCCGACTATCTCGATGACGCGATCAAGGCCGCCGACGACGGCCAGTCCTGGCCTTCCTGGGAGTTTGGCTACTAGCCAGCTTCCTCCTCAATCAAACCTCAACCGCCCGGCCATCGCGCCGGGCTTTGTCGTTTCAGGAGCCTATCATGCCGACCTATACGATCGAGACCACCTACCGTGTGCCCGTTTACCGGCAGCGGACGTATGACGCCGCGACACCCGCTGAAGCCTGTCGCCAAGCGATTGAAGACGATGACTGGTCCAACGACAAGCTCGACGACGAGTGCGCCGGCGAAACCTATGTCACCGGCATCTGGCTCGGCGCCGACGCCGCCTATTCGGGAGCAGCCGTGGCGGTCCCGTCGCATTTCGATGCGACCATCCAGCGAAAGGCCGCGCACTTCGAGGTCCTGTTCGGTCTCCTCAAAATCGTCGTTGCGGACCAGGCCGCACAACGGCGGACAGACGCCTACTGGCTCGCGCGGGCGAACGCTGCGGTCGCAAAGGCCGAGGCGATCATCGAGGGCGCACGCGATCCCGACGAGCCGGTCGCGCCGCCGCGCCCCGTTCACATCCTCGCGCAGCTCCAGGAGGACCGCGTTCGCGACCAGATCACCGCGATCACCGAGACCGATCCTGAGTTCGCAAGTCTCACGCCCAACGCAGTGTCGGATGACGACGTTCACGCCGCTTGCCTATCCGTCGCCGCCAACATCGACTTGTCGGAGGAGGTCGGCGCAGCGGAATTCCGCGCGGCGCTCGCCGCCCTTCGCGCTGCCAAGCAGGCGAAGGGAGGCTGAGATGTACGGCACCTATCTCCGCCTCGGCGTCACGTTCTGGGCCAGCGACCGCGCCGTAGTCCGCGCCGCTCGGCGCAAGCTCACGCGAACGGCGCGGCGTGATCCGGCGAAGCGAGAGGCGCGCAAGCGCTTCTACCGCGAGATGCTGGAGCATCACGCCAACGCGCAGCGGCTCGCCGCCGAATTCCGGCTCTGACGCTCCATCTGCAACCCCGTCCTTCAACCAGCCCGGCCATCGCGCCGGGCTTCGTCGTTCAGGAGCCTGACATGGCTGACTTCTTCACGCACTTCTCCTGTCTTCTTGATGTCGTCACGCCGAAAAACGCCGCGCGTGCGCTCGATCTCTACAACCGCATGATGGAGGAGAACGCCGCTGAGGACCCGCCCTCCGAGGCGTTCCTCCTGTCCATCCAGCCCGAGCATGGCGGAACGCAGCTCTGGATTCGCGATGACGTCACCGGCGATCCGCAGGCCGTCATCGACTTCGTGCTCCGCTGCGCCAAGGAATTCGGCCTCTCCGGACGCTGGGGTTTCCAATGGGCGAACACCTGCTCGCGCCCGCGCGTGAACGCCTTCGGGGGCGGCGCGCACGTCCTCGACCTCGGCCGCCGCAAGCCCGTGGCGTGGATCGCGACCAATCCCTGGCTCGACACCACGCTCTCGGCCGGGCGCAGCGAGCGAGGTGCGCCATGAGCATCCCCGATCACGCGCGCGCCAACTTTGAGACGCTGCTGCGAGCCGCGGCCGACGGGAACCTCGCGCTCATGGGGTGCGCCGACGCCGTCACAGGCGAGGCGCGCTACGTCATCTGCGCCGTGGGGCGCGACGGCACGGATTTCGTGTTCGCGCCGTTCGGCCATCTCGCCGACAGCAACCCCTTCGACGCCTATGTGCCGCCGTCGTCAACCCTGCCGGACGACCCAACCTCCTGACCGCTTGCGCCGTCGCCTGTCTGGA
>NZ_MKRN01000069.1:13229-13723 GCF_001896955.1 Nitrobacter sp. 62-13
AAGCATCACACAGGCGTGCCGGCGGGCGCCGTCTACATCGGGCGCGGCAGCAAATGGGGCAATCCGTTCCGGATCGGCCCTTACGGCGATCGCGCCGCCGTCATCGCGAAATACGAACGCTGGCTTGCGGACCAGCATCACTTGCTGCGCGCGCTCGACGAGTTGCGCGGACGCGATTTCGTCTGCTTCTGCGCGCCGCGCCCCTGCCACGGCGATCTGTTGCTGCGGCTCGCCAACGCGACCCGCGACGAGCGCATCGCGTGGTGGCGCGCGGTGAAGGCCGCGGCGTGACGAGAGGGAGAGCTTGGCCGGGACGGGTTTGAGCCGGAGCGGTCCAGAGAGAGCGCCGGCCGGCTCGCCCGTCTCCGCTCTCCCAGAGGTTTATCGACATGACCCCATCATCCGCTCTCGCGGCCGCGCCTGCGGTCGCGATCTCTCCGCTTGCGTCACCTTCTGATGTCGCTCGCTGCATCGGCATCGCCGCGCGCCTTCTC
>NZ_MKRN01000069.1:13767-23643 GCF_001896955.1 Nitrobacter sp. 62-13
CTGTTTCTCCGCAAATACGGAAAGGCGCTTTTGCGCAAGGCCGGCTCTCCGGCTCAGGCGCTCCCGATGCTGGAGAAGGTCGTCGGGCTCCTGCCGACACACACGCGCCGCTCATTGGAGAGCGAGGCGTACCAGCAGTTCTCAACGCCGGTCCCGCTCGGCCTCGCGGTACTGACAGCCGCCGCGATCACGCCGGCTGACCGCGTGCTGGAGCCGTCGGCCGGCACTGGCCTGCTCGCCATCCTCGCGGAGATCGCGGGCGGATCGCTCGTCCTCAACGAGCTGGCCGAGACGCGTGCCGCTGTTCTCACCCTACTCTTCCCCAACATCGCCACGACCTGCCACGACGCGGCACAGATCCACGATCACCTCGACGCCGCCATTGTGCCAAGCGTCATCATCATCAATCCGCCCTTTTCGGCGATGGCGAACGTGCAGGGGCGTATAGCCGACGCCGCGCTCCGGCACATCGGCTCGGCGCTGGCGCGGCTTGCCGATGGCGGCCGCCTGGTCGCTATCACGGGCGCCAATGTCGCGCCCGACGCGCCGGCGTGGCGCGACGCCTATGTTCGGCTGCAGGAGCGCGGCCGCGTGGTCTTCTCCGCCGCCATCGATGGCCGGGTCTATGCCAAGCACGGCACGACCTTCCCGACACGGCTGACCGTCATCGACAAGCGACCAGCCGACGATCCGACCGCGTTCCCGGTCGCACCCGGTGTCGCGCCGGACGTCGGCACGCTGCTGGCCTGGATCGCCGAGCATGTGCCGGCACGGCTGCCGGTCGACGCCTCCACCGCCCTGCGGGCCGTCACGACGCCGCGCACCGTTCGCGGCTATCTCGCACGCGCCGCACAAACTGCAACGCGACCGTCGAGCGTCGCCGAGCCTGAAGGCGTCGAACTCAGCTACGAGACGATCGACTGGACGCCGCAGGGCGCGCGCCTCTCCGATTCCATCTACGAGGACTATGCGCTCCAGAGCATCCGGATTGCCGGCGCTCAGGATCACCCGACGCAGCTCGTCCAATCGGCGGCGATGGCCTCGGTCGCGCCGCCCAAGCCGACCTACCGTCCTCGGCTTCCTGCCAACATCCTCAACGTGCTTTCCGGCGCCCAGCTCGAAACGCTGATCTACGCGGGCGAGGCGCACTCGGACTATCTCGCCGGCGCTTGGATGGTCGACGCAACTCTTGACGTCATGACCGCCGCAGCGGAGGACGCCAAGGGCGCAGTCCGCTTCCGGCGCGGCTGCATGATCGGCGACGGAACGGGCGTCGGCAAAGGCCGCGAGTCTGCCGGCATCATCCTGGACAATTGGATGCAGGGCCGCCGCAAGGCGGTGTGGATCTCCAAGTCCGACAAGCTCATCGAAGATGCGCAGCGCGACTGGTCGGCGCTCGGCATGGAGCGATTGCTCATCACGCCGCTCTCGCGGTTCCCGCAGGGCAAGCCGATCACGCTTCGGGAAGGCGTCCTATTCACCACCTATGCCACGCTACGCTCCGACGACCGTGGCGAACGCCTTTCCCGCGTGCGGCAGATCGTTGAATGGTTGGGCTCGAATTTCGACGGAGTGATCATTTTCGACGAAGCCCATGCCATGCAGAACGCGGTCGGCGCCAAGGGCGAACGCGGCGATCAGGAGGCCTCGCAGCAGGGTCGCGCCGGCCTGCGGCTTCAGCACGCGCTGCCGGACGCGCGCGTTGTGTACGTATCCGCCACCGGCGCGACGACCGTGCACAACCTCGCCTATGCGCAACGGCTCGGCCTGTGGGGCGGCGAGGATTTCCCGTTCTCGACGCGAGCCGAGTTCGTGGAGGCGATCGAGGCTGGGGGTGTCGCCGCCATGGAGGTGCTCGCCCGCGACCTGCGCGCGCTCGGCCTCTACACCTCGCGTTCGCTCAGCTTTGCCGGCGTCGAATACGAGTTGGTCGAGCACGAGCTGACGCCCGAACAGACCCGCGTCTACGACGCCTATGCGGATGCCTTCGCGATCATTCACAACAACCTCGATGCCGCCATGCAGGCCGCCAACATCACCGGCGGAAGCGAGGGCGGATCGGGCACGCTGAACCGCCAGGCCAAGTCGGCTGCGCGGAGCGCGTTCGAGTCGGCGAAGCAGCGCTTCTTCGGGCACCTGCTCACCAGCATGAAGACGCCGACCTTGATCCGCTCGATCGAGCGCGATCTCGAGCATGGCCATGCCGCCGTCATCCAGATCGTCTCGACAGGCGAAGCCCTGATGGAGCGCCGCCTCGCCGAGCTGCCGACCGAGGAGTGGAACGACGTTCGCGTCGATATCACGCCGCGCGAGTACGTCCTCGACTATCTGGCTCATTCTTTCCCGGTGCAGCTCTACGAGCCCTTCACCGACAGCGAGGGCAAGCTGTCGTCGCGGCCGGTCTACCGCGACGGACAGCCGGTCGAGAGCCGGGAGGCCGTGCAGCGGCGGGATGCGCTGATCGCCAAGCTCGCGAGCCTGCCCCCCGTTCCCGGCGCGCTCGACCAGATCATGCAGCGCTTTGGCGCCGACGTTGTCGCCGAAGTGACCGGCCGGTCGCGCCGCATTGTCCGCAAGTCGAGCGGCGCCACCAGGAGCGATCGTCTTGTCGTTGAGGCCCGGGCCGCCTCCGCCAATCTCGCCGAAGCGCAGGCGTTCATGGACGACCAGAAGCGCATCCTCGTGTTCAGCGACGCCGGTGGCACCGGCCGCAGCTATCATGCCGAGCTTACGGCGAGGAACACGCGCCTTCGCGTACATTATCTCTTGGAGCCCGGGTGGAAGGCGGATACGGCCATCCAGGGACTCGGCCGCACGCATCGGACGAACCAGCAGCAGCCTCCGCTGTTCAGGCCGGTCGCGACGAACGTCAAGGCCGAGAAGCGCTTCCTCAGCACGATCGCGCGCCGGCTCGATACGCTCGGCGCGATCACGCGCGGTCAGCGCCAAACCGGCGGCCAGAACCTGTTCAGGCCTGAAGATAATCTCGAAAGCCACTACGGACGCGACGCCTTGCGCCAGCTCTACATGCTGCTCGTTCGCGGCAAGATCGAGGGCTGCTCGCTTCAACGCTTCGAGGCGGCGACCGGCCTGAAGCTCATGGATGCGAACGGCATCAAGGATGATCTGCCGCCGATCACTACCTTCCTCAACCGCATGCTGGCGCTGACCATCGAGCTGCAAGGCATCCTCTTCACCGCTTTCGAGCAACTCTTGAACGCTCGCATCGAGGGCGCGATCGCCGCTGGCACCTACGACATGGGCCTGGAGACGCTGCGCGCCGAGAGCTTCGTCGTCACCGACCGCGAGACGATCTACACGCATCCGGGCACCGGCGCAGAGACGCGCCTGCTCACCATCATGCAGCGTCAGCGCAATCGCCCCGTCACGCTGGACGAAGCGCTGGGCCGGCTGCGCGAGCGCGGATCGCGGCTTCTCGTCAACGAACGCTCCGGGCGTGCTGCCGTGCAGGTCCATGCACCATCCGTCATGCTCGACGACGGCGAGGTCGAATACCGCGTGCGCCTAATCCGCCCGATGGAGGCGCCGAATGTCCCCGTCCGCATGCTGACGGAAAGTCATTGGCAGGAGGCGGACGAGGCGATCTTCGCCGCGGCCTGGACCACGGAACTGAACGACGTGCCGTCGTTCGCCGACTCGACCATCCACATGGTCGCGGGTTTGCTGCTTCCGATCTGGAAGCGGCTGCCAAACGAGTCGACGCGCGTCTATCGGCTGCAAACCGACAACGGCGAGCGTATCATCGGGCGCAGGGTCTCGCCGGCGTGGGCAGCGACCGCCACGGCGACCGGCCTGCCTTCGCTGACGCCGGACGACGCCTTCGCTGCCCTTGTCGAGGGCAAGACCGTTATCGATCTTGCCGAGGGGCTCCAGCTTCATCGCGTTCGGGTGATGGGTGGTCATCGCATCGAATTGTCGGGCTTCACCGACACCATGCGCGAACGGCTCACGGCCTACGGCCTCTTCCACGAGATCATTTCGTGGAAGCTGCGCATGTTCGTGCCCACCGACGCGAGCGGCCCCGCGATCCTCGCCAAGGTGATCGATCGCTATCCGGTCGCGCGCGTCGGCGAGCGGGAGGCCGCGTGATGTCCCGGCTCGATGCTTCGGAACTCGCACACCGTCTCGCACGCAACGCCGAGGCGGTGTGCCGCCACTATCTCTCCAACGGCCGTCGCGAAGGTCGCTATTGGATGGTGGGCGACGTGCGCAACACGCCTGGGCGCTCGATGTTCGTGCGCCTAGCCGGCCCCCAGAGTGGCAAGGGTGCGTCGGGCAAATGGACCGACGCCGCCACCGGCGAGCACGGCGACCTTCTCGACGTCATCCGCGAGAGCTGCGGCCTCCTGGATTTCGCCGATGTCGCCAAGGAGGCACGCGCCTTCCTCAGCTTGCCGCAACCCGAACCGCCGCGCGACGAGCGCCGCCACGCGTTACATCCGGCCCCGACAGGGTCGCCGGAGGCTGCGCAGCGCTTGTTCGCGATGTCGCGACCGATCCACGGCACGCTGGTCGAGGCATATCTCCGCAGACGCGGCATTACGTCTTTACACGGAACCGGATCGCTCCGCTTTCACCCACGCTGCTACTACCGGCCGGACGAGCATTCCGCGACGGAGACCTGGCCCGCCATGATCGCGGCGGTCACCGATCTCGACGGCCGCCTCACCGGAGCGCATCGGACCTGGCTCGATCCCGAGGGCTTTGACCCCATTCGCCTCGGCAAGGCGCCGATCAACACGCCGCGTCGCGCGATGGGCGATCTTCTCGGGCACGCTGTCCGCTTCGGAGTGGCCGGCGATGTCATGGCTGGTGGCGAAGGCATCGAGACCATGCTGTCGCTCAGGATGGCGCTGCCCAACATGCCGATGGTCGCCGCACTCTCGGCAGCCCACCTGTCAGCCATCCTTTTCTCCGACATGCTGCGCCGACTCTACATCGCGCGTGACGACGATCCGGCAGGGGACGGCGCGATGACGACGTTGATCGAACGTGCGTCCAATAGCGGCATCGAGCCGATCGTGCTGTCGCCAAGACTGGGCGACTTCAACGAGGATCTCCGCATGCTCGGGCCCGACGCGTTGCGGGCGAACCTTCGGGCGCAGCTCGCGGCCCGGGACGTCACGCGTTTTATGGCCGACGCCGCATAGAGCACGTGACCGTGAACGCATGGCCGGGACGAAGGCGAGGTCCGACGCCACGCCGGCGGCCGATGCTCAGACGTGCCGGAGAGAGCAGCGCCCTCGGCCTTCAAGAGGGCGATCGGGACGGCAAACGGCCCGGCCCGGCAACCTCGTTGGCCGACTATTTTCCGTCGGCGGCAGAGCCGCCTTTACATCGCGAAGCAAAATAGTCGGCCCCCTGCGGTCCTCCGCTGGCGCTTCGGCCCTGCGCTTCGCTCCGGATGCAGGGCCGGCCCGCCCGCCGTCTTCCGTCGCCATGAAGGCCGCGAGGGTCGCGGCCAATCCAGCGACGGAGCATCCCATGATCACCGACGACGACTTCGAACCCCACCACAGTTCGTCTCCGACCGATCACGTTCTCGCCGAGCTTCAGCTCTACGGTTTCCGCCCCTTCCAGGACGAACCCGATCCCCGGCCGCTTCCCGAAGGCAACCTCGTCGCCGGGGCCATCGCCGACATCTTCGACGCTCTCGTCGCCACGCTCAGCGATACCCGCCTCGAGCCCGATCTCGAGGACCTGCTATGGTCGACCACCAACGTCTTCCATCGCGCCGCCGACCGCATCGCCCGCGAGCTCGACGATAACGAACAGATGCAGCGCCGCAGCCAGCGCGAAGAGGACGGCACCGAGGTCAAGTCCGTCGAGTTGGAGCGACTCATCGCCGAGGGGCAGACGCTCATCGAGCGACGCGACGCCTTCGAGCTGATGCGCGATCAGGCCTGCGAGCATTTCGAGCGCCACACCGGCTCGGCCTGGCGGCCGCGCAACGGCTCACTCGTCAACCATCGCGCCATGACCGCAGCGATGATCGACAGCCGGGACTTCCTTGCCGCGAAGAAGCGGTCCGAGACCGAGGTCATGCTGCCGCCCGGCCCGAAGGTCGCGCTCAGCGGCGGGCTCGACTTTAACGATCATCGGCTGATCTGGGACAAGCTCGACCAGGTGCGTGCCAAGCACCCCGACATGGTGCTGATGCACGGCGGATCACCGAAGGGCGCCGAGCGTATCGCCGCCCGCTGGGCCGATCGCCGCAACGTGCCGCAGATCGCCTTCAAGCCCGACTGGACGAAACATGCGAAGGCCGCACCATTCAAGCGCAACGACGCAATGCTGGCCGTGCTGCCTATCGGCGTCATCGTCTTCCCGGGAACGGGCATCCAGGACAACCTGACCGACAAGGCCCGCAAGATCGGAGTTCCCGTCTGGCGCTACGGCGACCAGCCGAAGTGATCGCCGTCAACACCTGCCTCACTCAGAGCGCCGCGGCGAATTCGGTTCGCCGCGGCCTTCTCTTCTTTGCTATAATATCCGTTCGCGCCGTGGTGGTGGTGGAAGGCGCGACCGTCAGATGCTTCTCACGGAGGCCACCATTATGATTGTCATCAGCATCCTCGCCAGCATCGCCGCCATCGGCGTGATCTGCTGTCTGTTGTTCTACCTCGCCGTCTACGCGCTACCGCTGTTCGCCGGCGTGACGGCAGGCGTTTGGGCCTACGGCACCGGCGCTGGCTGGCTCGGAGGAATCGCCGTTGGGATCATTGCCGGTCTCGCAACGCTCCTCATCGGCCACTTGCTGCTCATTTTCGTCAAGCCGCTCTGGCTCCGCCTCATGATCGCAGCGGTCTTCGTGGCGCCAGCGGCCATCGCCGGCTATCACGCAACCCATGGCATCGTGAAGCACACCATGCCTTCCGAAACGTGGCAGATCGCCTTTTCGGTTGTCGGCGCGATCGTCGTCGCCATTACTGCCTTCGCTCGCCTCGCGACGCTGGCCCCGCCCGGTCAGGTCGGCCAGGGCGTGATTCGCGCCTGACGCCATTCGAGCCGGCGCGGCATCACCAGATCAGGCTGTAGCCTTCGACTCCACCACGTCAGTTGGCAGTTCGCTGCGGAACTCCCGGATCAGAGCGAGCCCCTGGTGGAGCGTCACGTTGAAATGCGGGCCAGGCCGCGCAGCGAACGACGACGCCTGCGAAGGCAGTGGCCAGATCGCTCGCCACTTCTTGTTCGTCGGGAGCATTGATGCGGGAGGTTCGTTTGCCTCGACATGGTGAAGCACTGGCCGCCGTCCGCCGTGTCTCAGCGGCTGCACGACGGGTGTCGCCAAGTTCTCCTTGATCCTTCTCTGTCTGATCGAGCGCTCCAAGCGGCCTCTTTGATGGCCTGATCTGGCCGAAGGCCGGCTTCGCCTCGATCGCCTATGCCGCAATGGCGCCGATCGACTTTCTTCCCCTGGGCTGCGCCCATTCCTCGCGAAACAAGAAAGTCTCCCGTCTGCCATCCTCCGCTGCGCTCCGGCCTGCAGGCAGGTGCGCCGTCGATCGCCTCCGACCAACCGATCGCCATCGAGGCCGCAATGGTGCGGGCTCGAAACAGAGATCAAGGAGAACTACCATGGCGACCATCGGCACCTTCAAGAAGTCCGGCAACGAGTTCGTCGGCCAGATCGTCACCCTCAGCGTCCAGGCCAAGAACGTCCGCATCGTTCCCGAAGCCAGCCGTTCGGGCGAGAACTCTCCCAGCCACCGCGTCTTCGTGGGCCGCGTCGAGATCGGCGCCGCCTGGGCCAAGCGCTCCAACGAGGGCCGCGACTATCTCGGTCTCAAGCTGGATGACCCGTCGTTCACGGCTCCCATCTACGCCAACCTGTTCGACGACGAGGAAGGCGAAGGCTACAGCCTGATTTGGTCCCGCCCCAACCGCCGCAACGGCGACTGAGGCACGAGCCCCAAGCCCCGCCCGGGCCATCCGGGCGGGGCTTTCGCTCGCTAGAGCGACCGAATCAGTCCCACCGCCACCCCGTTGCTGACGGTAAACACAGCGATTTTTACTAGCGTCCGTCGCCGAGAGCGACTAAAATAGTCGTAGTTCTGGCGTGCGTGTGCCCGGCGATGGGAGGTGATCATGCATGATCACCGCCCGACAATCGCGGGCCGCGCGCGCGTTGCTGGGTTGGACGCAGGAGACGCTCGCTGACAAGGCCCGAGTATCACTTACAGCGCTCAAGCGCCTTGAGTCGGAGAGCGACCTCGCAGTCTACGAATCGACACGCGACCAGGTCCGTCGCGCACTCGAAGCGAGCGGCGTGGTCCTCCTCAACTCGGACCAAGGTGAAGGCGTCATGGTAATGAGGAATAAGAACACCCAAACGTGAATAGCAGCGCCGTTAGCAACCGCTCGCCAATCTGCGTCCGGAGCATCACGCGATGCGGTCGGTGCATCGCCCGTCGCTCGCGGAATTGGTTAACATTCTGTATCTGGACGCAATTCGATGAGGCGGTTGTGACGAACCAATATTACCTAGATGAACCACCGGCCAGCGACGCGGTGACCGACTACGACCGCAAGAACACCAAGCTCTACCTGCGCCTGCTCGATGCGGCCGCTGATGGGGCAGACTGGCGTGAGGCAGCCACAGTCCTCTTCGGCCTCGATCCGGACGGCGACGCTGAACACGCTCGCCGGGTTCACGATTCTCACCTGGCCCGCGCACGCTGGATGACGGAATGCGGATACCGCTTCCTGGCGCGCGAGAAGTCAGGCGGCTGAACGTCGCCGATGCGCGCGGTCTGCATCGCATCGCGCAGACTCTTGGACTATCCCCACGCGCCGCAACCCATGATCGTCGGACTCCCTGCACGCACTTTCAATCACGCGTGGGAGGAGACAGATGGCACAGGAAAGGTCCAAGTGGCGCTCATCCGCTGACTATGACTACCTCGACACGCTCGCCGCCCCCGACCTCGCTTGGGAATGGCTGCGTCGGAATTCCGAATACGAGCGCGATTACTCGGCAATAGAACGTCAGGACAGGCAGTCCCAAGCGCCGGCAATACGCATTCGCCAGCGCTGGGGCCTCCGATTTCCCGATAGCGCCGGCCCTCAAGGCGATCGACACCGAAGTGCTCTGGGAGCCCCAGGAAGAGACGGGGACGGTGGTGGTGACGGCAGCACCGGTGCTTCTGAATCCCCAGATTGAGCTCGAGGTCGTCGATCCCGATGAAAGAGCACAGGCGTTAGTCGACGAAGGTGGCACGCATTTTCTCCACACCCTGCGAAACGGCCAACGTCTCCATATCGTCTGCCTGCCGAACACACCCCCGGATGCACCGCTCGCCGCACTGGTTCCGCTCGACGAGCACGGCTTCGGACGTCTCGAAGCAATCGACCGCCTCCTGCGATCAGTTCACCGTCGGTCGGTGCCACGCGATCCTCGGCTAACCCGACAGCAGACGCGCCGTGCGCGACACATGATCCAAGCGGTCGATGGCCATCTCTACGGTGAAAGTTATCGCACCATCGCGGAAGTGCTCTTCGGGACCGAGCATATCGCCGAAGAGGTTTGGAAGACATCGTCGCGGCGTTACGCCACCATGGATCTCATCAAGCACGGTCTGATGATGATCGCGGGAGGATATCGAAAGCTTCTCCAGCATCGTCCGCGATTCTAGCCGCCTGCGGGTGTGGAAATTCTAGACTCCCATCTTTCCACTCCCCCCGCGCAGCTTTTCTCCGCCACCGTGGCCTTCGAACGCCGGTGATCACCGGCAGCCTCAACGAATGCCCGGAGGTGCGAAATGTCCACTCTCGCTGGTTTGCCGCCGCGCTTTCTACGAACGCCGGAGGCAGCCAACTTTCTCGGCCTGTCCAGCCGCACGCTTGAAAAGCATC
>NZ_MKRN01000069.1:23855-24174 GCF_001896955.1 Nitrobacter sp. 62-13
CTCATGGCCTATCCGTTCTTTTCGCTCGCGAAGTCGAAGCGGCTGACGCCAATCGACTTCAAGGCCGGCACGATCGTCATCCGCGTCGAAGCGATCCCAGAGCACGGCATGGCGACCATCTGGGATGCCGATGTGCTGATCTGGGCAGCCTCGCAGATCGTCGAGGCCCGCGATCTTGGCCTGCGGCCGTCGCGCCTGATGGCCGCCACGCCATACGAAATTCTCTCCTTTATCGGCCGCGGCGTAAGCGTACGCGACTACGACCGTCTCAAGGCGGGGCTCGACCGCCTGCAATCGACCACCGTCGCGACCTCGATAC
>NZ_MKRN01000069.1:24187-29228 GCF_001896955.1 Nitrobacter sp. 62-13
GCGCGGACGCGCACGGCCGTCCGCTCGGCCTCGAACTGATCGTGCCGGACTGGTTCTTCGCCGCCGTCCTCGACGATGCGCTCGTGCTAACCATCGACCGCGCCTACTTCCGCCTGACCGGGGGACTGGAGCGCTGGCTCTATCGCCTGGTGCGCAAGCATGGCGGCCGCCAACAGAGCGGCTGGAGTTTCGACGTCGCCTATCTTCATGCGAAGTCCGGCAGCCTCTCACCGCTCAAGCATTTCGCCTACGACCTGCGCAATATCGCTCGCCGCCAGACACTGCCGGGCTATCGGCTGACCATCGAGCAGCCGCCGGACGGCCCTGAACGCCTTGCCTTTGCTCCCATCGATCCCGCTGCCCTCGTTCCGCTGGGTCGGCGCGGGATCTCTCGCGCTGGGGATAAGCTGTGAAACGCATCGTGCTATCAGGGACCCGACCTATCGTGCCATCGGGGACCCGATTCTCGTGCTATCGGGGACCGGATTCGTCGAATCCTGACGCCGATTCAAGGCATTGCGCGCGGCGTAACACTTCTAACCAAGATTCCTTCGGAATCTTACTAACGGCCGCTCCGAAATCCATACCTGTGCATGAGCGCCGCCGAGAGCGGGGCGCCCCATGATTGTCGCGCTGCTCAACCAGAAGGGCGGTGTCGGGAAGACGACGCTCGCTCTTCACCTCGCCGGCGAGTGGGCGCGCCGCGGCCAGCGCGTCACCGTCATCGACGCCGATCCGCAAGGCTCTGCCCTCGATTGGTCGCAGCAACGCGCACGCGAAAGCCTTCCGCGCCTGTTCGGCGTGATCGGCCTGGCGCGCGACACGCTTCATCGCGAAGCGCCCGAACTCGCGCGCAACGTCCATCACATCGTCATCGATGGCCCGCCGCGCGTCGCCGGGCTGATGCGCTCGGCGCTGCTCGCGGCCGACATTATCCTGATCCCGGTCCAGCCATCGCCGTTCGACGGCTGGGGCTCGGCCGAGATGCTCGCGCTGCTGAGCGAGGCGCGCGTCTACCGGCCACAGCTCGTCGCCCGCTTCGTGCTCAATCGGTGCGGCGCACGCACGATCATCGCGCGCGAGACGGCGCTTACGCTCGCCGATCACGATCCGCCGCTGCTCACCTCCAAGGTCGGCCAGCGCGTCGCCTTTGCCGACGCCGCGCAATCCGGCCGCCTCGTCTGGGAAGCCCACGCAACGATTGCGGCGCGCGAGATCACTGCCCTTGCGAGCGAAGTCGGGAGGCTGGCGCGGTGACCCAGCGATCCTCCAAACGCGCCTTCATCGCGCGACCGGCTGATCCCGAACGCTGGATCAAGGCGCCTGCGCCGCGCTCCAACAGCAACGGCGACGCGGCCGCTTACACCGCGCGGCTGACGATCGACATCACGACGGAACTGCGCGGCCGCATCAAGATCGTCGCCTTCCAGCGTGGCCTGACCGTTGCGGACATGCTGCGCGACCTCCTCGCCCGCGAATTCCCTCCAGCCGAAGGAGACCTGCCATGACCGGCGCGTCGCATCTTCGTCTCGTGCCATCGCCGCTTCCTGTCGACGGCCTCACGCGCGTCGAGCTGACATGGATCGAGAAGAAGGTCGAATACTGGATTCGCTTCGGCAAGGAGAAGGCGGAGCAGATCCTCGACCGGCGCCGCCGCGTCCTGAGCTTCACGCCCAACAGCGTCTTCGCCTTCGTTCGCTGGGCCTCGAACGACCACGGCACGGTCATCTCGCGCATCGACATCGTGCGCACGATCACGCCGGGCGAGCGCTATTCCACACTGCCTTTCGTACGGCCGGGCGGCGACCTCCTCCTCAAGATGGAGAGCTGGCCAAAGGTCGAGCGCGTCCTCCAGGTCATCGACACTATTGAGGCGGCTGGAATCGATCCGAGCGAGGTCTCGCCGCATCACTGGCGGCATGTCCACAATCGCTTGACTGCGGGCCAGGAACCGCGCGCCTACACGGTCGAGCAACATCGCGCGATCCTACTGCGCCGCGAGATCGAGTCATGACGCGCTTCGGCTACGTCATGACCACGTACTTCGCCGCGATGTCGATCGGCGTCGGCTCCTTCGTCCCCGTCACGCCACGACTCGTCTGGAACGCTACCGCCAGCATGCCGATTGGCTTCTATACGATCGCGCCGACGGATCGGCTCGAGGTCACCGACCTGGTCGTCGTCAACGCGCCTGAACCGCTCTCCTCCTTCCTGGCTGAGCGCCACTACCTGCCGCGCGGCGTGCCGCTCCTGAAACGTGTTGCCGGGCTTCCGGGGCAAGAAGTCTGCCGCCATGGCATGCACGTCACAGTCGACGGCATCCACATAGGCGATGCGCTGGTGCGCGACCGGCTCGGCCGGCAACTGCCGATCTGGCAGGGCTGCCGCCGCATCGCCGAGGGCGAGGTCTTCCTCATGAACTGGTGGGTCGAGGACAGCCTCGACGGGCGCTACTTCGGCCCGCTCCCCGCCAGCGCAATCGTCGGCCACGCGCTGCCGCTGTGGACCGATGAGGAAGGCACCGGACAGTTCGAATGGCGCGCACCGACGCGGTGACGGTGCGCACTGTCGTCCCTCTCATCGCACCAGCAAGGAGACCAAAATGCCTCAGATCGGAGAGTTCACCCGCACCAAGAATGGCTATTCCGGACGCATCCGCACGCTCTCACTCGACATCGAGATGGTGTTGGTTCCGGCGGAACATTCAGACGCTGAGAACGCGCCGGACTATCGCGCGCATCTCGGTGACGGCGATGGCCCGGAGATCGGCGCAGGCTGGAAGCGCACCGGCGAGAAGGCTGGCGACTACGTGTCGGTCCAGATCGACGACCCCGCACTCGGACAGCCGATCCGCGCCAATCTCTTTCAATCGGGAGAGGGCCGGTCTGTCTGGGGTTTGCATTGGACGCGTCCGCAGAAGCGCGCCGAGCGGGACTGACGGAATGCCCATCTGCTGCACGTCATCAACGCGGATCATGAGGCCCGGGAGGCGTTTGCCCGCCCGGCATCTCACCGCTCTTCTCCTTTCCGGCCTGCTCTCGGTAGTCACGATCAGCGGTTCGGCCAGCCCTCAGGTGGTGCCGTCCGCCGGCGCCGATCAGGCGAGCCTCATCGCTCTCCACATCGACGTAGCCTCGCGCCGCTTCCGCATTCCGGCGTCCTGGATTCGCGCGGTCATGCGCGCCGAAAGCGCACATGACATCCGCGCCGTATCCTCTGCTGGCGCGATCGGCCTTATGCAAGTCATGCCGGAAACCTGGCTTGAGCTGCGCGCCCGCTACGATCTTGGTCGCGACCCCTTCGATGTGCGGGACAACATTCTCGCCGGCGCCGCGTACCTTCGCGAGATGTACGACCGATACGGCAATGTCAGCGCCATGCTGGCCGCCTACAATGCAGGGCCCCGGCGCTACGAAGAGTACCTTGCGGGCCCGCGCGATCTACCGGCCGAGACGCGGGCCTATGTCGCCACGATCGCACCCCTTCTCGGGGTTGCCCCGCCGCCGTATGCAATGCCGTCGACGCGCGCTGATCCGCTAGCTTGGATGAGCGCCCCGCTCTTCGTCGCACGCTCTGATGACGTCGGAAAAGCAGCCGCAATGCATCCCGAGCGTCAGCGCGAGAGCGGACCGAACGCGCCACGAATGCAAGACGCCAGCGCATTCTCAGCGCGTTCACCCGCTCTATTCGTAGCACGCGGCGGCAACGAGAGGCCGCAATGACGACTGCCGTCCCCATTCGCGTCATGGCGTGTTCAGGCGTGGAATGGAGTGCGTTGAGGCAGGAGCTTGGAAGCACGACCGCACGATGGCGAGATAAAAAGGCGCGATGTGCGCGCGAGGACGGTCGTGGTTTTTCAATAGCTTGCGAGCCGAATTCGCGAGGTGCGCCTTGTCGACGCAGCCTGCGACCTCGGCGCTCTCTCTGTTCAATCAGAGTGTTAGCGCGATGTGCGGAGCTGTGGCTATGAGCGTCGAGGACGAGTTCCGCATCCGCCCCGGCCGCATCCGCTCGACGCGCGCCCAGCGCGCTCGGCCGTTCATCGCGCAGGCGCTTGCCGCCGCGCAGCGGGCCGGCGGTCACGTCTCACGCTCGGGCAACATCAGCTCCGGCACGGGATCGCGCTTCGGACGTGGCCGCCGCGCGACCGTACAGGCGAACCGTCTGCTCACCAGCCGTTCGCGCATCACGGTCATCAAGACCCGCGTCGTTCGCCATTCGGCGCGCTCGGCGCCGCTTGCAACACACCTCAGCTATCTCCGCCGCGAAGGCGTGACCCGGGATGGGGAGAAGGCCCGTCTCTTCGGACCCGGCGGCGACGACTTGGATGCCAAGGAGTTTGCCGAGCGTTGCGAGGACGATCGCCACCACTTCCGCTTCATCGTCTCGCCCGAGGATGCGACCGAGATGTCGGACCTCAAGATCTTCGCCCGCGACCTGATGAACCAGATGGAGAAGGACCTCGGCACCAAGCTGGACTGGGTGGGCATTGATCATTGGAACACCGACAATCCCCACGTCCACATCATCCTGCGCGGCCGCTCCGACGACGGCCAGGATCTCGTCATCTCGCGCGACTACATCAAGGAAGGCATGCGTGCTCGCGCACAGGATCTCGTGACGCAGGAGTTGGGCCCACGCACGGATCAGGAGATCCGGCGCAACCTCGAACGTCAGGTCGAGTCGGAGCGCTGGACCAACCTCGACCGGCAACTCTCGCGTGACGCGTATCGGACAGGCGTCATCGATCTCGCTCCGAGCCCTGATCGCCAGCCTGACGAGTTTCACGTCCTGAAAGTCGGACGGCTGCGCAAGCTGGAGGCTCTGGGCCTCGCCGATCAGATCGGCCCGGGCCAGTGGGTGATGGTCGAGAATGCCGAGACCACTCTGCGCGAGCTTGGCGAGCGAGGCGACATCATCAAGCGCATCCATCGCGGGCTGGCCGAGCGCAATATCGAGCGTGGCACCTCGAGTTTCGTGCTCGCCGGAGAGAGCCTCGACGACCAGATCGTTGGTCGCCTCATAGCGCGTGGTCTCGATG
>NZ_MKRN01000069.1:29241-32123 GCF_001896955.1 Nitrobacter sp. 62-13
ACCCATCACATCAAGCTCGCCGACCTCGATGCTGCTGGGGACTCGGGCCCAGGTTCGATCGTCGAGCTGCGCAAGTTTGATGACGCGCAGGGCCGGCGACGCGTTGCGCTCGCAGTTCGATCGGACATCCCGCTCGAGCAGCAGATTACTGCCAACGGCGCCACCTGGCTGGACCGCCAAGCGATTGCGCGCGAACCGGTAGCCCTTGGTGGCGGTGGCTTCGGAGCCGAGGTGCGCGACGCGCTCGATCGCCGCGCCGAGCATCTCATCAGTCAGGGCCTGGCCGAGCGCCAGGCGCGCGGCGTGAGTTTCAGCCGCAACCTCATCGAAACACTGCGCCGACGCGAACTCGATGCACTGAGCGAACGTCTGACCGCCGAGACAGGACAAGCCGCCGCCAAACCGTCGGCCGGCGAGTATGTCGCCGGCACATACTATCGCCGCTTCGATCTCGCCTCCGGCCGCTTCGCGATGCTCGACGACGGGCTCGGCTTTCAGCTCGTCCCGTGGTCGCCGTCGCTCGAGCGGAATCTCGGTCGCCATGTCTCGGGCGTCGTACGTGGCGATGGCGGGATCGATTGGAGCTTCGGCCGCAAGCGGGGCATCGGCCTGTAACGAAGCGACGGGAAGAAAAGGAGAGCAGGTAATGTCCGCAACCAAGATCCTCTGGGGCCAGCTCCTCGCCGTCGCACTGATCATCCTCGGCACGACGTGGGTCGCGACCGAGTGGACGGCGTGGCGATTGGGCTTTCAAGCCCAGCTCGGCGAGCCATGGTTCATCGTGTTCGGCTGGCCAGTCTACTATCCACCGTCCTTCTTTCTGTGGTGGTATTTTTACGACGCCTATGCGCCGCCGATCTTCGTGGAAGGGGCCGTCATCGCAGCGTCAGGCGGCTTCATCGCGATCGCAGTCGCGATCGGCATGTCGGTGTGGCGTGCCCGCGAGGCGACGAACGTCGACACCTACGGCTCGGCACGATGGGCCCGGACCGACGAAGTGGATGCGGCGGGCCTCCTCGGTCCCGACGGCGTCGTACTCGGCAAGCTGGGCCGCGACTACCTCCGGCACGACGGGCCCGAGCATGTTCTCTGCTTTGCGCCGACGAGGAGTGGGAAGGGCGTGGGGTTGGTCATTCCCTCGCTGCTCACCTGGCCAGGCAGCGCGATCGTCCACGACATCAAAGGGGAGAACTGGCAGCTCACTGCCGGGTTTCGGTCGCAGCATGGCAGGGTGCTGTTGTTCGATCCGACCAACGCGAAGTCTTCCGCCTACAACCCGCTGCTCGAAGTCCGGCGCGGGGAATGGGAAGTCCGGGATGTCCAGAACATCGCCGATATCCTGGTCGATCCCGAAGGCTCGTTGGAGAAGAGGAACCATTGGGAGAAGACCTCCCATGCGCTGCTGGTCGGCGCCATCCTCCACGTGCTCTACGCGGAGGAGGACAAGACGCTCGCCGGCGTGGCGTCGTTCTTGTCCGACCCGCGGCGTCCGATCGAGTCCACGCTCGCGGCGATGATGAAGACCGCCCATCTCGGCGAGGCAGGACCGCATCCGGTGATTGCGAGTGCAGCACGAGAGCTGCTGAATAAATCGGACAACGAACGAAGCGGGGTGTTGAGCACCGCGATGTCGTTCCTCGGCCTCTATCGCGATCCTGTTGTGGCTGCCGTCACACGCCGTTGTGACTGGCGGATCACCGACATTGTCGGAGATACACGGCCGACGACCCTCTATCTCGTCGTGCCGCCATCCGACATTGTTAGGACCAAGCCGTTGATCAGGTTGATCCTCAACCAGATTGGCCGCCGCCTGACGGAGGACTTGAACAGCAAGGCCCGGCGGCATCGGCTTCTACTCATGCTCGATGAGTTTCCGGCGCTTGGCCGCCTTGACTTCTTCGAGAGCGCACTCGCCTTCATGGCCGGCTACAAATTGAAGAGCTTCATGATCGCGCAGAGCCTCAACCAGATCGAAAAGGCATACGGCCCGAACAACTCCATCTTGGATAATTGCCACGTCAGAATCTCGTTCGCGACCAACGACGAAAGGACAGCCAAAAGGGTCAGCGACGCCCTCGGCACCGCGACCGAACTGCGGGCGATGCGGAACTACGCCGGGCACCGGCTCAGTCCGTGGCTCGGCCATCTGATGGTCTCGCGCTCCGAGACGGCCCGGCCCCTGCTCACGCCGGGCGAGATCATGCAGCTCCCGCCCGCAGACGAGATCGTAATGGTGGCGGGCACGCCGCCCATTCGCGCGAAGAAGGCGCGCTATTTCGAAGATGCCAGGTTTCGGGCGCGAATCTTGCCGCCTCCCATCCTGACGAAGACAGATCACCAGCAATCGGATGACTGGACGGGCAGGCCCTTGCCGCCGCGACCCTTGCAGGACGCCGCGCCGTCAGTGAGCGGCGTGGACGACGAGGACTCGACGGGCTCCGAGAGGCGCCGCCAGCCGGAGCTGGATCGCGTGGCACCGATCGAGAAGAAGCCGCCCATCGCCAATGAGTTCGAGATCGACCTCAACGACGACGAGCCCGACGATGCCGCGCGGCTAAGCCGCATGAACCGACTCGTGCAAGGCATCGCGCGGCAGGTCTCGCTCGATCCGAACGATGGCATGGAACTGTAGGACGCCATGCCAAATCCGAACAAGAAGCAGCGGCTCTCGGTCTATCTTGAACCCGGCGTCACCAAATCGCTCGCGGAATACGCAGCGCGTCGTGGCCAGTCGCGCTCGCTCATCGCCGAAGCCGCGATCGCGTCTTTCCTGTCACCTGACGCCGCCGAGCGGCAGGAAGCTGCTATTGCGAAGCGTCTCGATCAGCTCGACAGGCGTATGACGCGCCTGGAACGGGACCTGGGCATCGCGGTGGAGACGC
>NZ_MKRN01000070.1 GCF_001896955.1 Nitrobacter sp. 62-13
ACATCCCAATGAGCCGTCGGCGTCGCATTTACGAAGGCAAGGCCAAGGTGCTTTACGAAGGACCGGAGCCGGGCACACTGATTCAACATTTCAAGGACGACGCCACCGCGTTCAATGCCAAGAAACATCAGGTGATCGAGGGCAAGGGTGTCCTCAACAACCGGATTTCGGAATACCTGTTCCAGCACCTCAACGACATCGGGGTGCCGACCCATTTCATCCGCCGTCTCAACATGCGCGAGCAACTGATCCGCGAGGTCGAGATCGTGCCGCTCGAGGTCGTGGTCCGCAACGTCGCGGCGGGATCGCTGTCGCAGCGGCTCGGCATCGAGGAAGGCACCCAACTGCCGCGCTCTATTATCGAGTTCTATTACAAGAACGACCAGCTCAACGATCCCATGGTCTCCGAGGAGCACGTCACGGCGTTCGGATGGGCGACGCCGCAGGAGATCGACGACATCATGGCGCTGGCGATCCGTGTCAACGATTTCCTCACCGGGCTGTTTCTCGGCATCGGCATCCGTCTGGTCGACTTCAAGATGGAATGCGGCCGGCTGTTCGAGAACGAGATGATGCGGATCATCGTGGCCGATGAAATCTCGCCCGACTCCTGCCGGCTGTGGGACATCAAGTCGAACGAGAAGCTCGACAAGGACCGCTTCCGCCGCGATCTCGGCGGGCTGGTGGAAGCCTACACCGAAGTTGCGAAACGGCTCGGCATCCTGATGGAAAACGAGCGGCCGGTCGGCGCCGGCCCGGTGCTGGTGAAGGGTTGATTCCGATCGGTCGTTCCGGGGCGGCGCGAAGCGTCGAACCTGGAATCCGGAAGTGGGGCCAGATTCCGGATCGATCCGCTGTGCGGATCGTCCGGAATGACGAGGGTGGGGATGAAAGCGCGCGTTACCGTTACTTTGAAAACCGGCATTCTCGATCCGCAGGGCAAGGCGATCGAGGGCGCGTTGAAGTCGCTCGGCGTCGACGGCATCGCCAGCGTGCGGCAGGGCAAGGTATTCGACATCGAGCTTGCCGGCGCGGACAAGGCCAAGGCCGAGGCCGTGCTCAAGGCCGCCGCCGACAAGCTCCTGGCCAACACCGTGATTGAGAATTATCGCGTCGAGGTTCTCGGCTAGGCGACGCACGACATGAAATCCGCAGTTCTCGTCTTTCCCGGCATCAATCGCGAGCGCGACATGGCGCGCGCCTTGCGGCTCGTGTCCGGACGCGAACCCGCCATGGTCTGGCATGCGGAAACCTCGCTGCCTGAGGGCACCGATCTCGTCGTGGTGCCCGGCGGTTTTTCCTACGGCGATTATCTTCGCTGCGGCGCCATCGCCGCGCGGTCTCCGGTGATGGACGCGGTGCGCGCCTTTGCGTCTCGAGGCGGGCTCGTGCTCGGCGTCTGCAACGGCTTCCAGATTCTCTGCGAGTCCGGACTTCTTCCGGGAATCCTGATGCGCAACGCGCGGCTGAAGTTTATCTGCCATGACGTGCATCTGCGGGTCGAGCGGTCCGATACTCCGTTCACGCGCGGCTACAATGCCGGGCAGGTGATCCGCGTGCCGGTCGCCCATGGCGAGGGCAATTACGCCGCCGACGAGGAGACGATCCGCCGCCTCGAAGGCGAAGGCCGCGTTCTCTATCGTTATTGCTCGCCGTCGGGCGAGATCGGCGACACGCACAACATCAACGGCGCGGCGCAGTCGATCGCCGGCATCATCAACGAGCGCGGCAACGTGCTCGGCATGATGCCGCATCCGGAAAACCACGTCGAAGGCATCATGGGCTGCACCGACGGCCGCGGGCTTTTCGCGGGCCTGGTCGCGCATCTGGAGCGGGCGGCGTGAGAAACGCCGACATTTTTGTCCATGCAATCTAACGACCCCCTGATCACTCCCGAACTCGTCGCCTCGCACGGTCTCAAGCCGGACGAATACGAGCGCATTCTCAAGCTGCTCGGCCGGACGCCGACTTTCACCGAACTCGGCATTTTCTCGGCGATGTGGAACGAGCATTGCTCATACAAGTCTTCGCGCATCCATCTGCGCGGGCTGCCGACGAAAGCGCCGTGGGTGATCCAAGGGCCGGGCGAGAACGCCGGCGTCATCGACATCGGCGACGGGCAGGCGGTGGTCTTCAAGATGGAGAGCCACAACCACCCGAGTTATATCGAGCCCTATCAGGGCGCGACGACCGGCGTTGGCGGCATCCTGCGCGACGTCTTCACCATGGGCGCGCGCCCGATCGCCTGCCTCAACGCGCTGAGCTTCGGCGATCCATCGCATCCGAAAACGCGGCATCTGGTGTCGGGCGTGGTCGCGGGCGTCGGCGGCTACGGCAACTCGTTTGGGGTGCCGACGGTTGGCGGGCAGGTACGCTTCCACACCCGTTACGACGGCAACATCCTCGTCAACGCCATGGCGGTCGGCCTCGCCGACGCCGACAAGATCTTCTATGCGGCCGCCTCAGGTGTGAACATGCCGATCGTCTACCTCGGCTCCAAGACCGGTCGCGACGGCATTCACGGCGCCACCATGGCGTCGGCGGAATTCGACGACGACAGCGAAGAGAAGCGCCCGACCGTTCAGGTCGGTGATCCGTTCGCGGAGAAGCTGCTGCTGGAGGCCTGTCTCGAAATCATGGCGAAGGGCTGCGTCGTCGCGATCCAGGACATGGGCGCGGCGGGGCTGACCTGTTCGGCGGTGGAGATGGGCGCCAAGGGCGACCTCGGCGTCGATCTCGATCTCGACAGCGTGCCGACGCGCGAAACCGGCATGAGCGCCTACGAGATGATGCTCTCGGAATCGCAAGAGCGGATGCTCATGGTTCTCAAGCCCGAGAAGGAAAAGGAAGCGGAGGCGATCTTCCGCAAGTGGGGCCTCGATTTCGCGATCGTCGGCACCACCACGCCGAGCAAGCGGTTCGTGGTGAAGCATGGCGGCGACGTGATGGCCGACCTGCCGATCAAGGAGCTTGAATCGGAAGCGCCCTTGTACGATCGGCCGCACGTTCCTTCTCCGCAATTGCCGGTCGTTCACGCCCGCGATGTCGCGCCGCCGCTGTCGGTAGCTGACGCGCTGGAGAAATTGATCGCGACGCCGGAACTCTGCTCGAAGCGCTGGGTATGGGAGCAGTACGATCACGTGATCGGCGGCAATACCGTGCAGCGTCCGGGCGGTGACGCGGCCGTCGTGCGTGTGCTGGACGGGCCGAAGGGGCTTGCGCTCACGGTCGACGTGACCCCGCGCTACTGCGAGGCCGATCCGTATCAAGGCGGGAAGCAGGCGGTCGCAGAAGCCTGGCGCAACATCACCGCGGTGGGCGGCCGGCCGCTGGCGATCACCGACAATTTGAACTTCGGCAATCCGGAACGGCCCGAAAACATGGGGCAGTTCGTCGGCTGCCTGAAGGGCATTTCGGAAGCCTGCACCGCGCTGGAGTTCCCGGTCGTGTCCGGAAACGTCTCCCTTTATAATGAGACGAATGGCCGCGGCATCCTGCCGACGCCCTCGATCGGCGGCGTCGGCCTGCTCGACGACTTCACCAAGTCCGCCTCGCTCGCCTTCAAGGCCGAGGGACATCCGATCCTGCTGATCGGCGAGACGCAAGGCTGGCTCGGCCAGTCGGTTTACCTGCGCGACGTCTGCGGCCGTGAGGAGGGTGCGCCGCCGCCGGTCGACCTCGCCGCGGAACGGCGCAATGGCGACGTCGTGCGCGGCATGATCCACGCCGGCACCGCCACGGCCGTGCATGATGTCTCCGATGGCGGGCTTCTCATCGCGCTGGCGGAAATGGCGATGGCGAGCGATATCGGCGCCGTGCTCGACGCAGCACCTGAAGCGCTTGTGCCCCATGCCTGGTGGTTCGGCGAGGATCAGGCGCGCTACATCGTCACCGTGCATGAAAAGGACCTGCTGAGCGTATTCACCAAACTCAGGGCGGTCGACGTGCCGTGCGTCCAGATCGGCCTGACCGGCGGCCGCGAGATCGCCATCGCCGGCGAGCGCGCCGTCGCCGTCAAGGCCTTGCAACACGGTTTTGAAAGCTGGCTGCCGGACTATATGGCGGGAAAAGGGTGACCGCGGCTCGCACACGCAGCGCGTGCCGCAAGCCGGCGCTAACCCGCGCGGTTACCTTCGCCCTTGCGATTGGCAAAGTTCGTGCGAGTATAGGGTCGATCTGCGTGACGTGACGAGATAGCCATATTAAGTAGAACGGCCGTCGCGGCGACTCCGGTATGTGGCGGATTTGGGAGACACTCTGATGCCGATGGAAGCGCGGGAAATCGAGTCGATGATCAAGGAGGCGATTCCGGACGCCCAGGTGACGATCCAGGATCTCGCCGGCGACGGCAACCATTACTCGGCCACCGTGATCTCGGAGTCGTTTCGCGGCAAGTCCCGCGTGCAGCAGCATCAGATCGTCTATCAGTCGCTGAAGGGACAGATGGGCGGCGTGCTCCACGCACTGGCGTTGCAGACCGGCGTGCCGGAGTAGTTCGACGCGCCGTCGCAGAGGGGTTGATGCCGCGCGCCAACGACGATGGAAGGCTTCTGCGGGAACGCAGCCCTCATCAGCACAATCGTGTAACCTACGTCGAACTGTTCTTCGACCTGGTGTTCGTCTTCGCGATCACGCAAATCTCCCACACGCTGCTCGCGCACTTCACGCCGATCGGCGTGCTGCAAGTCACCATGCTGATGCTGGCGGTGTGGTGGGTCTGGGTCTTCACCTCCTGGACCACCAACTGGCTCGATCCCGACCGCGCCCCGGTGCGGATCATGCTGTTCGGGCTGATGCTCGCCGGTCTTTTGCTGTCGACCTCGATCCCCAGGGCTTTCGACAATCGCGGCCTGACATTCGCGGCCGCCTATTCCGTGATGCAGGTCGGGCGGACGCTGTTCTTCCTCTGGTCGGTGCCGGCGACGGCGGTCGGCCAGCGCAACAACTTCATCCGCATCCTGATCTGGCTTGTCGCGAGCGCGGTGTTCTGGATCGCGGGTGGACTGGCCGAGGGCAATAGCCGGATCGCATTATGGCTGGTCGCGCTCGCGATCGAATATGCCGGCCCGGCGATGCGGTTTTATACACCACGCCTCGGCGCCTCGACCACGCAGGACTGGGACGTCGAGGGCGGCCACATGGCCGAACGCTGCGCGTTGTTCATCATCATCGCGCTCGGCGAGTCTGTCGTCGTCACCGGGGCAACCTTCGCCGAGGCGGTATGGACGGTGACCACGGTTTGCGCCTTCGTGGTGGCGCTCGTCGGCAGCATCGCGATGTGGTGGGTCTACTTCCATCTCGGAGCCGAAGCCGGATCGGAACACATTTCGCGATCGTCGGATTCCGGGCGGCTCGCGCGGCTGGCCTATACCTATCTGCATCTTCCGGTCGTGGCCGGGATTATCGTCTCCGCCGTCGGCGACGAGTTGCTGCTGGCGCATCCGGGCGGCCATGTCGGGGCCAAGGAAACGCTCAGCATCCTCGGCGGCCCGCTGCTCTATCTGATCGGTACGATCCTGTTCAAGCATGCGATCCGCGGCATCTATCAGCTTTCCCACCTGGTCGGTATCGGCCTGTTCGTCGTGCTGATACCGTTCGCCTCGCGGTTCACGCCGCTGTCGCTCGCGGCAATCGCGGCGGCGGTGCTGATGATCGTGGCGGCGTGGGAAGCCATCTCGCTCGGGTCAGATTCGCATCGGGATGCGTAGGATGCGACGCCTGAGTTCAGCATACCAGTGCGTGAACCGAAAACATCCCGCCGGGATCGGTCCATGATGCGATCGGCGTCCAGCCCGCACCTTTGGCGAGTGCTGTGAAGCGATCGATGCTGTATTTGTAGCTACTTTCGGTATGAATGCTCTCGCCGGTGCGGAACGGGATGCTGCGGCCCTGCAAACGGACGGTCTGCGGTCTCTTGCTGATGAGGTACATTTCGATCCGGTGGCGTTCGCGATTGTAGATCGCGCGATGGGTGAATGCGGACAGGTCGAAATTGCCGCCGAGTTCGCGGTTGATGCGGGCCAGCATGTTCAGATTGAAGCGCGCGGTGACGCCGGCGGCGTCGTTATAGGCATCGTACAGCACCCGTTCGTTCTTCTCGAGGTCGACGCCGATCAGCATATGCGCCCCTTCGCCAAGAATCCTGCAGGCTCCGCGCAGAAAGCGGCTGGCTTCGTGGGGCTCGAAGTTGCCGAGCGTCGAGCCGGGGAAGAAGCCCACCTTCGGCATCGCCCTGACCTGATCGGGCAGAACGAACGGCGCGGTGAAATCCGCAGTCACCGGATGGATTTGCAGATGGGGGAAGTCCTTTCGCAATCCTCGCGCCTGCGCGTTGAGGAAATCTCCCGATATGTCCACCGGCACGTAGGCGGCGAATTCGCAAGCGCTCAGCAGCAGCCGCGCCTTGGTGGCGGCGCCGGCGCCGAACTCCACCAGCGCCGCGTGCTTCGGCAGGATCGCAGCGATCTCCGCTGCGCGCTCGCGCAGAATGCCAAGCTCGGTGCGGGTCGGATAGTATTCCGGCAGCCGCGTGATCTGCTCGAACAGTTCGGAGCCGGCGGCATCGTAAAAATACTTCGGCGGAATCTGTTTCGGATGGTGTGTCAGTCCCGCGATGGCGTCGCTCGCGAATGCCGGTGTCGTCTGGTCGGGAGCTGTCCCGGCCGAAGCGGCAGCGTGCAGATTCATGACAGCCTCCCTGGCGCGTCCGCATTTCGGGTTGACGATGATCAGGTGTCGTAATCCGCGAGGCGCAGACCGGTGAACTGCCAGCGGTGGTGCGGATAAAAGAAGTTCCGGTAGGTGACGCGGCTGTGCTCCTTGGGCGTCGCCAGCGACGAACCGCGCAGCACGAACTGGTTGACCATGAACTTGCCGTTGTATTCGCCGAGCGCGCCCCGGTCCGCGCGATATCCGGGGTAGGGCGCGTAGGAGCTTCGCGTCCATTGCCACACAAGGCCGAACGCGTCGTCGAGTTGACCCGCGCGCGCCGCGACCTCCCATTCCATCTCGGTCGGCAAATGCTTGCCGCTCCAGCGCGCAAACGCATCGGCCTCGTAGTAGCTGACGTGGCAGACCGGCGCGTCGGGATCGACCGGCCGCAAGCCCCCAAGCGTCATGGCCTGCCAGCCGCCGCCGGTCTTGTGCCAGTAGCCCGGCGCCTCCCACTCCTCCTCGGTGGCCGCGGCGAAACCGTCCATCAGCCATAACGTCGCGGTGCGATAGCCGCCGTCGTCCATGAAAGCGAGCCAGTCGGCGTTGGTGACGAGATTGCGCGCGAGCTTCACCGGCCCCACAAGGGCGCGGTGCGCCGGTTTCTCGTTGTCGAAATGAAAGCCGCCGCCTTGATGTCCGACGGTGTGGATGCCTTCATTCAGCGTGATCCATCCAGCGGCGTCCGCGACAGATGCGGGGAAACGCCATGACGCATTGTAAGCCGGCGAGGCCGGATTTTGCGCGAACGCGTGCAGAATATCCGTCAGCATCAGTTCCTGATGCTGCTGTTCATGATTGAGGCCGGCTTCGACCAGCGGCACGAGCTGCGTCAGCATTTTGTCGTTCGCGTCGTGGAAGAATTTAACGACCGCGGCATCGACGTGCCGGCGATAGGCGGTGATCTCCTCGGCACCCGGCCGCGTGATGTGGCCGCGCTGGGCGCGGGCATATCTCGGGCCGGCGCTGACGTAATAGGAGTTGAACAGGAAGGTGTAATCGGGATGGAACGGCATGTAGCCGGGACTGTGCTGGCCGAGCAGGAATTGCTCCCAGAACCACGTGGTATGGGCGCGGTGCCATTTCGCCGGACTGGCGTCCGGCATCGACTGCACCATCTGATCTTCTGGCGAGAGCGGCTCCGCGCGTCGCTCCGTTTCGCCCCGAACGGCGAGAAATGCCTCCGTCAGTCGGCAGGCCAGCGTTCCGGAACTGGAAAATAGCGGTAGGTTCGAAATGGCCGTCACGGCCGCGGCAGACGCTGGTTTCGTCACGGACATCTCCGGTTTTGAAGAGAACGTTGCTCGGGAGGATGGGTTCCGCAGAAGCACCCACTCCGCACCTATATGAGGTTTGCCGGAGCGAAGGACGCGGGCCAGCTTACGATTGCAACAAGGAGAGAAAACGGCAGGACCGCGCATGGCAGCTCCCCGGCAATTTACTTTATTACACAACGGTTTCGGGTTATAGCTATGCCAACTGGAGGGTCGCCCGCGGCCCTCTGAACGTGCGGCTATATGCTTACGGCTATAAGGATGTGATGATGGGCATTAAGGAATTCATCGAGAACGAACTGAAGTCGAACGACGTCGTGCTGTTCATGAAGGGCACGCCGCAATTTCCGCAGTGCGGTTTTTCGGGACAGGTGGTTCAGATTCTCGACCACGTCGGCGTCGGCTACAAGGGCCTGAACGTGCTCGAATCTCCGGACCTTCGCGACGGCATCAAGACCTATTCGAGCTGGCCGACGATTCCGCAGTTATACGTCAAGGGCGAGTTCGTAGGCGGTTGCGACATCGTCCGTGAGATGTTCCAGGCCGGCGAATTGCAGAAGCTGTTCTCCGACAAGGGCATCACCTTCAACGCCCCGGCGTCGGCCTGACGAGACGCGCCTGACACGCTTCTGGTCCTTGCGCTCGGGATCATCGCCGCGGACGGCATGGCGCGGGATCATGGCACGGGATCATGGCGCCGGGTATTGACCCGGCCGTCGAGGCAGCGAATCGGTCTGATCGGCGGCGACGGCACGATTCGTCGCCGCGACGAGGATTCGCAACTGCTCGCGGAGCGTGGCGGCAGTTGCAAAACTCCTGTGTCGCTCCCCTGTGTGATCGGTCGAGCTGAGGCGTGACGTCGCAGCATGAGGAACCCTGACGGCGAACGGCTGTTTTTGTGCGAGCCAATTCGCTGCAGGGAGATCATGGGATGAAAATACGATATGTCCCCATCGCGACGGCGGCGGCCATGGCGGTTGCCGGCCTTGCCCAGGCCGACCAGCCGGGAGCAGATTGGATGCCTGCGGATCAGGTCATCCAGAAGCTGACGGCCAAGGGATACACCCACCTCGGCAAGGTCGAGGCCGACGATGGCCATTGGGAACTTGAGGCCGATCTCAAGGGCGTCCGCTACGATCTTCATGTCGACCCGAAGAGTGGTGAGATCACCAAGAGCGAACGGGACGACGACTAGTCCCTCTCCATAGGACAATAAAAAAGCCCCGGATATCCGGGGCTTTTTTTCGAATCGCGGCCGCTGGGATCAGCGCGAATAGAACTCAACGATCAGATGCGGCTCCATCTGCACCGCGAACGGCACGTCGGAAAGGTGCGGGATGCGGATGAACTTCGCGACCTGCTTGTTGTGGTCGGCGTCGATGAAGTCGGGGACGTCGCGTTCGGCGAGCTGGTTGGCTTCCAGCACCAGCGCGAGCTGCTTCGAGGCGTCCTTGATCTCGACGACGTCGCCGACCTTGAGCTTGTAGCTCGGGATGTTGACGCGGCGGCCGTTCACCTTGACGTGGCCGTGATTGACGAACTGGCGGGCGGCGAACATGGTCGGCACGAATTTCGCGCGATAGACCACGGTGTCGAGGCGGCGCTCGAGCAGGCCGATCAGGTTCTCGCCGGAGTCGCCCTTCATGCGGGTCGCCTCGACGTAGATCGCGTAGAACTGGCGT
>NZ_MKRN01000071.1:0-1410 GCF_001896955.1 Nitrobacter sp. 62-13
GTTTCGGCGACACCGTATTCCCCGTCGTTGAAGCCGACCTGCTCGAACCAGGCCAACGCCCAGCGACTATCGGCGTCGAAATCGCCTTCCTGTTCGGCCAATGCCTCGTCGAGGGTCTCGTTGATCCGCGCCAGCGCCTCGCGCACGGAGACGGGTTTGCCCTCTGTGTCGAGCACCTTGGCGTAGCGTGTATAGACCGCCATGCCGGGGCCAATGGCCGCCTGAGCGAGGTCGACGGGCGCGATATTCCCGGCCTGGAGATGGCGAAGGGCGGCAGGCAATTCAGCCTTCAGCGCAGCGACGAATTCGCGTCGCGTTGCGGAAGGGGCAGTCGCAATGCGCGGGCGGCACACGAGCACAATGGATGATGCCAGTGCGTTGGCGGTTTGGCCTCGCAACCTAGTATCGCCCTCAGTTCTCATAGGCCACGTGCCATTCACAGCAAATCCGGCGTTGATTACTGCGTCAAGAAAGGTTTCCCAGCCCGTGCTTGAAACTCCCGTATCGTCATCGTTTTCCGATTGCTTAAATGCGTAGTAGATCGTGACCGGAAAAGCCTCGTGCGCCTGCTCTGCCAACCGCCGCATCGCGTCCGACATACCAACGAGAAAGAAATTCTCTGCTTGTTCTCGCCCTCCATGGTTATGTGCGAATGCTGTAAGTTCTTCCCGCTTGGGCACTGATAGCGTGGTAAATAAATCAGGAAAGATTGCTCTTACAGATCCGCGAAGCCAAACGTAGAAATAGTCAGACAGGTCTGCGTAGGGTACGTTGTCGTAGTACGGTGGGTCGGTAGATACGACCTTTGCATCGCTCAAGTTCTGAACACGCGCATTAAGTTGCTGAACATGGCCATATGGCCTCCCTGGGCCATTTTCGAGTGCCTTGCGGAATCCCTCGAAGATGCCAACAATATCACCGCCTGCGCCCGCAAAGGGATTTAGGTCTGCGTAGTCCCACACCATCGCAATTGCTTGACGGCCAAACGCTGGAGCTGACTTACCTTCACCTGATCGCCACCGTGCCAGCGTTACAAGAAATACTGTTTCCTTGCTGATACCAAACGCCAAATACACGCTAATAGCTTCCGCATACGCGGTCGCCCCATATCCCCCTTCCCGCAATGGCACGGAGTCATCTGGCAGCCCCGCTCTCACAGCATCAGCTCGGATCCTGTCGTGTGCCTCGCCGGCGAGATCGGAAAACGTCTTCAGGCAAACGAGCTGTCGGTCCGTAAATAGCTGAGCAAAATTGCTCATTCCGTAGGGCTTCACCCCTAAATATTGGGTGCTGCCAGATATTGATAAGTCTGGCACCCATTCTGGGCGCACAGATCGCGCGATATGCTCGTGTTCCTGGGTTGGCGACAGATAGATTCGCTCACGATCACCTTCAGCGACGATCGCCATG
>NZ_MKRN01000071.1:1429-2824 GCF_001896955.1 Nitrobacter sp. 62-13
TGTAATCGCCAACGATTGGTGAGCCGGACATCAAGCAGCGGAAATTTGCTCCACGTGCGAGCTTTGTCCCGTTCTTCGTGGTTTCCGGATCCTTCGGCTTGCCGACCTTCACGGTGAATCGATAGGTGCTGCCGTCGATCACCGGCTCCACATATGCCTCTTTGCCTGCTTTAGCGAAAAGCATGAAGCTGGAGGCAAGCGGCACATCGACATTGCTGAACGCCGGATTTGGACTCTTGACGGTGCGCGCCCAAAGCCAAGCGATAACTGTAAGGCTGCGACCGACATAGCGTTTCAAGTCCGGTCGCTCGGCTGCCATCTCGGCCGTGATCTCTATCTTCGGGTACAGATGGCCGATGCGCTTTTCAGCCTCATCGCGCATCCACTGACCGTAGTAGCGGACATCCTCTGCGAGCCCTTGGGCGCCAGCGCTATTCCATCGACCGCCCCGCGCAAGTTCGGCTCGCGCTATTGGATTGACCGGAGGCTTTCCCGCGAACTTGGGCGGTATCTCGATCATCGCCTTGTTGATCAGTACCGCGACTGGATTGAGGTCGCTCGCGTAGGATTCCAGGCCCAGCCGCTGCGCTTCCAACGGCAAGGCACCGCCGCCGGCGAAGGGATCATGAAACGCCGGCAGCTTGTGCCGGTCGAACAACTCGCTCGCACGGGGATCATCCGCGTTATCGGCGCAGGCTCGACGCCAGCTCTGCCAGATTTCGTCCCGCGCCTTTTGCAGCACGGCTTCGTTGGTGGTGTTCTCCCACTTCACCAGCTCCTCGATGATGCGGAACAGGCGGGCGCGCTCTTTCTCCTGCGCCTTCTCGGTCGGAAACAGGTCTGGGAAGGACGAAGGGTCATCCACCATCTGCGCAAAGATCACGGCGCGTGCGGCCGCAAGCGGCCGCCTGGCCCACCACAGATGCAGCGTGCTCGGGTGCCCGTGCCGGATGGATTTTTCGCGCGCCGAGGCGGCGTTGATCGCATCCAGCGGCAGCGCGACTTCGATCAGCTTTCGTCTGGTGCGCGTCATGGTTCGAGTATCTGCTTGGAAAGAGAGTAAAATTGCTTCAGCCGGTCATTCGCGTCTGTCTGCAAGTATTCTTGCCGCAGCCAGTCGACGACATCCTGATCGGGCTGAGCGCCCAGAGTGTCGATCAAAATCCGCGCGTGCGCTCGCCTACGATCCGTGAGTCGGGAACAACCCAAGCCGAGATAATCAATCAGATAAGAGGCTTTTCCCGGATCATTGGAGGTCGCTCGAACGCTTCCATCCAGGAGATACTCGAATAACCCCGCAGTTACGGGATCATGGGGTGGCAGAAAACGCCCCGCGTCCCACGAGTGGCCCGACTTATTATCCTTGTAATGGCCGCAGTGCTCGGTGTGTCCCCC
>NZ_MKRN01000071.1:2871-5009 GCF_001896955.1 Nitrobacter sp. 62-13
CAGGTTTTGGTGCAGATCACCGTGACACGCGGTCAGCATGAACGTGCGCCAATCCTGGCCGTGGGGTTGCCCGGCAAGGCAGGCCGGCTCGGCAGAACGGGTGATCGTCTTCATTTCTTACCCAGCGCCTCAATCTGCCGGACTCGCAGGTCGGCGCGACGTAGATCGGGATCGCTCTTTCCGAGCGCGCCCTCCAGTTCCGTTCGCAAGGCGCGAGCCTCCTCGCTGCCCTGTTGGCGCGCCTCGACCAAACTCAGGTAGCGCTGCAATTTTTCTGTGGTTTCGACCCTAGGCGGGCGCGCGTGCGTTCCGAACACTTCAGCGAGAACCCGCGAGTTTTCGGCGCCGTATGTGCCGACGTCGGCCGGCAGGCTTTCGAACTCATGCCCCGAGGTGAGAAGGTGAATGTGTTCCCGACGCACTGTCGTCAACACAGCAGGGCTGTGCGTGGCGATGACGAGCTGCGTATTGGGAAAGGCGGACCGCAGGCTGGGAATGACGGTCTGCTGCCATTTGGGATGCAGGTGCAATTCGATCTCGTCGATGAGGAGGATGCCGGGCGCCTCAAGCGGGTTCGGCCAGGTTGGATTGGCTTGCACGAGCCGGCGCGCGAAATCGAGGAACAAGGCCAGAAGATTGCGATAGCCGTCGCTGAGCTGGCCCAGCTCCATGGCTTGGGGCTCGCCATCGGACGATCCGAGATCGACCATCAAGCGCGGCGGGTTGCCGTCGAAGTAGACGCGCTCCACACCCGCGATCGACGCCTTCAACACCTCCCGGACAGCATGAAGGTCGGGAAGCTCGGTTGCCTTCGCAGCTCTTTTGCTCGCGCGCGCTCGCAGCTCCTCGTTTTCGCGCAGATAGAGCCACTGGCACATCGAGGCGAAACTCGCGCCCGCGTCCATCGCGTTGACGTAGGCCTCGACTCTCCCTGGCGCGCTTTTGAAGATTCCGCCGAGTTCTGGCATCCCGTTGATGCGACGGCGCGCGCGGTAGTAAGCGACCGCAGGCAAAGGGATCAGCGCCTGCGGGCTGCTCGTATTTATTTCCTGCCACAAGGCGCGGAAATATCTCTCCAACTGAGATAGTTGTTCAGAAGCCCCGGACGCATAGCTGAAGCTATTCGGCGGAGTGAAAACGATGTGTTGGGACCACTCCAGCATCGCCGCGGAGTCAGTGTCGTCCTGGAAGAGCGGTCGGGTCGCGAACTCGCCGACCGCATAGAGGTCTTTCGCCTGCGCCCGGACTTGCACAAAGGGTTTCCGGCCAACGGATGGGTCTGCGGCACTTCGGTCGATGTAGATGTCAGTCGGCTTGAGGGTCGCGCTTTGCAGCGTCCGCTGGCGCTTTCCGCCGGCTCCATTCGCGGCGACAATCTCGTAGAGCGCGATCGCGATGGCATCGAGAACGCTGCTTTTGCCGGCCCCGTTTGCTCCGACGATGATGTTGACGTCCGGCTGCAAAGCAATCGGCAGGGACTCAAAGCAGCGGAAGTGCGTGATCTCGACTCGTGAAAGTTTCATCGAGGCACCTCCGCTCGCCTTAGCAGTTCTGAGAATTCATAGTTGACACTCGTCACTCCGAAATCCGGCTCTTGGCCGAATGGCCTCCGCAGGTAGCGGACCTCGTGCGATCCGTCTGCGCCGAAAGCAACCATCGCCAGGATGAAGTCGTCAGGTTTATTGAGCGAGTAGAGGATCTCGTTCTTCGTCACGGTGACGGTGTCCGCGCTCGCGACACGACCCTTCACTTCGATGAAGCGCAGGCGCCCAGTGCCTGGGATGGCGCTTTCGATGTCATAGCCGAGCTTCTCGAACTCCCGATCAGTCGGGACGAAACCGAGCCCGCGCTCGACCTCCATTACGATCTCCCGCGCCCGAGCCGCCGCGGCCTGGGTATCGACCACCGTCTGGGCGGTTGCGTGTGACTGACCGCCCATTGCGCGTATCAATCCGATGGGCACGACTAGGAGGCCACCAAGCACCACGGGCGGCAGCGGCGCCAACTGACGCTCACGCTTGATCTCCTGCATGCGCCTTTGCAGGCGGGCCTGAAGCTCGTCCGCCCGCTTGCGAGCCTCGCCGGAGTTCAGCCGCGCATTGGCCTTGCCGGCGCGCTCCTGCTCCTTGAGTTGCTCG
>NZ_MKRN01000072.1:0-6762 GCF_001896955.1 Nitrobacter sp. 62-13
CTGTTTCTCGTCGGTGCGTTCTCGGTGATCCCGAGCGCGGCCATTGCCCAGCAACAGGAAAAGCGTATCGCGCTTGTGATCGGAAATGGTGCCTACGCCAAGGCGCCGCTCGCAACGGCGGCCAACGATGGCGGGTTAATCGCGCAGACCTTGCAGGCGGCGGGCTTCGACGTTACCGGCGCCCGCGACCTTGATGGCGACACGTTGCGTGGTGCGTTCCGCGATTTCATGAAGAAGGCGGAAACATCCGGCCCTGACACCGTCGCGGTGGTTTATCTCGCAGGTTATGGCCTCCAGTTTTCCGGCGAGAACTATTTCATCCCGGTGGATTCGACGATCGCGCATGACACCGATATTCCGACCGAAGGCCTGCGCATCGGCGATTACCTGCGTCAGCTCACGGCGTTGCCGCTAAAGCTCAGCATCGTCGTGCTGGACATCGCGCGTGAGCAGCCGTTCATCGAAGACGGATCGATTGCAAGCGGCCTGGCGCTCGTCGAACCCAATCCGCGGATGCTGATCGCATTCAACGCTGCGCCGGGCACGGTCGCGCCGGAAGAGCCGGGGCCATACGGAGCCTACGCGCAAGCGGTGGCTGAAATGATCCGCACCGGCGGCCTGCCGCTTCCCGAGTTGTTCAACCGCGTGCGCTTGCGCGTCAACCAGAACACCAAGGGCGCGCAGGTGCCGTGGGACACGCAGAAGGTCGACGATGCGCAATTCACCTTCTTCGATCGAGCAGCGGATGCGCCGGCGGCTGCGTCGCCTGACCAGGCGGCGGCCGTGCGTGACAAACCAATCCGTGATCTCGGGGCGTCGGACGCCTATCTGGCCGCGCTCGATCGCGACACCTTGCAGGGTTACGAGGATTTCATCGCCGCTTATCCGCAGGACCCGATGGCGAAGCGGGTCAGGGCGATTATCGCGGCGCGCCGCGAGGCGATCACCTGGCGGCGCAGCTATCGGGCCGACACGCCGGACGCCTACTGGTCGTACCTGCGACGCTATCCGCGTGGGCCTCACGCCGCTGATGCGCGGCGCAGGCTTGCGATCCTGTCGGCTGCGCTCGAGCCGCCGCAAACGTTCACGATGCTGGACTACGATGTTCCGCCGCCGCCTTCCGACGAGATTGTCTATGTCGACCGGCCGGTGCTGATGTTCAGCGATCCGGATTTCGATTTCGCGCCGCCGCCACCGCCGCCGGTATTTTTCCTGCCGCCGCCGCCACCCGACTTCGTCGTGCTGGAGCCGCCACCGTCGCCGATCGGATTGTTCTATCTGCCGAGCCCGCTGTTCGTGCCGATACCACCCTATGTCAGCGCCCCGGCCTACGTCCGGCCTCCGCCGAACAACATCATCTTCGCCAATATTCACAACACGACGGTGATCAATAATGTCATCAACCGTCCGCCGCCCGCCGCAAATCCGGCAGCGCCTTTGATAAACCCGGCCGGGCCGGGCGTCAGAACAGGTCCGGCGCGAACCCCGGTCGCGCGAGATCAGGTCAGCCCGCCCGCTGTCCATACGGGGCCTGCGCTACCTGCCGCGGTGATGCGCAAGGCAACCCTGATTCAGGAAGGGAAAGCGCCGGTCCCGCCGAGCGCGTCGATTAATCCGGCTGCGAAAGCCGGATCGCTCGGAAGGTCGACAGACAGGCCGCCCGGACCACGCCGTACGTCCCCTGCGGCCGGCGGCACACAGGCTCAGCCGGCTGTCACCGCCCCGACCGGACGCCCGCCGGCGACAGCGGCGCAGCCCGGCAAGCCGGCGTCAGGTCCGGATTCGACCGGCAGGCGGTTCCCGAAGACGAACGCGCTGCCGGTGCCCGGCACCAGAGGCACGCCGCCGGCGCCCGGTGCGTCGACGCCAAGACCTGGCGTAACCGTTCCGGAGAGGGGACCGGCTTCCGATGTTCGGCGGTCGCCGATCACCGGGCCGCGGGGCGGCGCGTCCGGTCCGGCCACGCCACAATCCGGCGCTGCAAGGCAGCGGTCACGAGGGCCGCAAGCGGAACCGCCAATCCGAAGGCCGACATCGCGATCCCGAACGGCTCCAACGGTTGTCGCACCACCGCGCGCGACGCCGCCGCGGGCTGCTCCCAGGTCCGCGCCGCCGCGTCCACATGCAGCACCGCCCCCGCGCGTCGCCTCGCCGCCGCGTCCCGCACCGCATGGAGCACCGCCGATGCGGCGGATGGCGGCGCCTCCGAGACCGGCGCCGCCCCGGCCAGCACCGCACGCGGCACCGCCGCCGCGAATGGCGCCGCCGCCCCGCGCTGCACCTCCGCCGAGGTTTGTCGCGCCGCCCCGGCCGGCGCCGGCCGCCCCGGCGCCGCCACCTCGTGGCGGACGCGGAGCCAAAAAGTGCCCGCCGCATGTCGCCAAATGCTAGGCCGCAGGGCCGTACCGGCCCTCTGACCGGCATTGTTCCCGTTCGCTTCTGATTGAATCAGAAGCGAAGTCCTAGATTGTTGTTTTGACGCGTTTTCTTCACGCGAACCGGTATCCATGCCGGGGTCAAGCCCGAGGACATGCTTCGCTCGAAAACGCTATAAGGATGGGAAATCCTTGCGTCAGGGCAGGGCGGTGGTTATAAGCCGCGCCATCTCACACGGAAACATGGCCTAAACAGCCGTCCGGTGGCAGCCGGGCCGCATTCCTTTTGGTTGATGCCTTTTGGTTTGATGGCTTGCCCTGCTCACACGTTTCCGGAGGAACCAACCGGAGAATTGAACCATGGCGCTTCCTGAATTTTCCATGCGCCAGCTGCTTGAGGCTGGCGTTCATTTCGGCCACCAATCGCACCGCTGGAATCCGAAAATGGCGGATTACATTTTCGGCGCGCGCAACAACATCCATATCATCGATCTCGCGCAGACCGTGCCGCTGCTGCATCGTGCGCTGCAGGCCGTCAGCGACACCGTCGCCAGGGGCGGCCGAATCCTCTTCGTCGGCACCAAACGGCAGGCGCAGGACGGCGTCGCCGAGGCCGCGAAGCGGTCGGCGCAGTACTTCGTCAATTCGCGCTGGCTTGGCGGCACCCTGACCAACTGGAAAACGATTTCCGGCTCGATCAAGCGGCTGCGCCATCTCGACGAGGTGCTCAGCTCCGGCGACGCCAGCGCCTACACCAAGAAGGAGCGCCTGACGCTGCAACGCGAGCGCGACAAACTCGATCGGTCGCTCGGCGGCATCAAGGACATGGGCGGTCTGCCCGACATGATCTTCGTGATCGATACCAACAAGGAAGACATCGCGATCCAGGAGGCGCAGCGGCTCAACATCCCGGTCGCGGCGATCGTCGACACCAATTGCGATCCCAAGGGCATCACCTATCTGGTGCCGGGCAATGACGACGCCGGCCGTGCCATCAGCCTTTATTGCGACCTCATTGCGCGCGCGGCGATCGACGGCATTTCGCGCGCCCAGGGCGAATCCGGCATCGATATCGGCGCTGCGGTTCAGCCGGTCCGGGAGGAGCTTCCGGCGGCCGCGCAGCCATCAGGCTTCCAGGGCCTTGCGGGTCCGCGGGGCGTCGCCGACGATCTCAAGAAGCTCACGGGCGTGTCCGGTGCGATCGAGAAGAAGTTCAACGACCTCGGCATCTTCCACTATTGGCAGCTCGCCGAGCTTGATCACGACACCGCGCACAAGATCGGCGAAGAGGTCGGGCTTCCGAGCCGGGCCGACGGCTGGGTCGCTCAGGCCAAGACGCTGACGGCCGAAGCGGAATGACGTGAGGGGTGGCGGTTTCGCAGCCACCCTCTTTCATAATGAGTTTTCTGACTTGTTTCCTGAGTAGAGGCGGCGGCCGGCGAGTTGCGCCGCAGCCTCCTGACAGGCAAAGGGCACACAGCAATGGCGACAATCACCGCAGCGATGGTCAAGGAGCTGCGCGAAACCACCGGCGTCGGCATGATGGATTGCAAGCAGGCGCTGGCCGAAAACAACGGTGACATGCAGGCTGCGATCGACTGGCTGCGCAAGAAGGGGCTGTCGAAGGCCGCCAAGAAGGCCGGACGCGTTGCGGCCGAGGGCCTGATCGGCGCCGTCACCAGCGGCAACAAGGGCGTCGTCGTCGAAGTCAATTCGGAAACGGATTTCGTCGCGCGCAATGATCAGTTCCAGGGGCTGGTCAAGATGGTGGCGCAAGTCGCCCTCAGCGTCGGCGCCGACGTTGAAGTGATCAAGGCCGCCAAGGTTGGCAGCGCCACGGTGGAGACGGCAATTTCGGATGCGATCGCCACCATCGGCGAGAACATGACGTTGCGTCGGGCGGCCTTGCTCGAAGTCAGCAAGGGAATTGTGGCGAGCTATGTCCACAATGCCGTTATCGATGGCGCCGGGAAAATGGGTGTGATCGTCGCGCTCGAGTCGGGTGGCAACGCCGACGAACTGGCCGCGCTCGGCCGCCAGATCGCGATGCATGTCGCGTCATCGAACCCGCTGGCCATCGATCCGTCGGGGGTCGATCCCGCCGTCGTCAAGCGCGAGAAGGACATTCTTGCAGACAAGTTCCGACAGCAGGGCAAGCCAGAGGCCATGATCGAGAAGATCACCGAGTCCGGCCTGAAGACTTTCTTCAAGGAACAGACACTGCTGGAACAGCCGTTTATTTTCGACGACAAGAAAAGCGTCGGCCAGGCGCTCAAGGAGGCCGAGGCAAAGGTCGGCGCGCCGGTGAAACTGACGGGCTTTGTGCGCTATGCTCTCGGCGAGGGCATCGAGAAGGCCGAATCCGATTTCGCGGCCGAAGTCGCCGCGGCTGCCGGGCAGGGGTGACGCTGGATCCGAAGATGCGGCGACGGTCGGACTCCCTTGCAACCTATATCTGCTGGCGGTTCTTCAATTCTAACGTTCGCAAGAAGGTTCGCTGAAACGGATACGAATGTTAGAATCGGACCCCTTGCGGCGGAGCTAACGCATCATGGATGAGCCGGACTATCGTCGCGTCGTCGTTAAACTGTCCGGAGAATATCTGGCGGGTCCGCAACCCTTCGGCATCGACCAGCCGACCATCGACCGTATCGCCGGCGATCTGACCGCGGCGCGCGAACTGGGAACCGAAATCGCGGTTGTCGTCGGTGGCGGCAACATATTCCGGGGCGTCGAGGTGTCGTCGCGCGGCGTCTCGCGGCCGACCGGCGATACGATGGGAATGCTGGCGACGGTCATGAACTGCCTTGCGCTCGAGGCCGCCCTCGAACGCCGCGGCCAGTCGGCCCGGGCGCTGTCCGCATTCGTGATGCCCGAAGTCTGCGAGCTTTTCACCCGACGCGCGGCGCACAAATATCTCTCCGAGGGCCGCATCGTTCTGCTCGCCGGCGGCACCGGCAATCCCTTTTTCACGACCGACACCACCGCGGTGCTTCGCGCCGCGGAGATCGGCGCGCAGGCCGTGCTCAAGGCGACGAACGTGGACGGCGTCTACAGTTCGGACCCGAAGAAGGACCCGTCTGCCAGGCGGTTCGAGCGGTTAAGTCACTCGCAGGCGCTCGAAGGCGGCTATAAGGTCATGGATGCGACGGCTTTCGCGCTTGCCCGCGAGACGTCGCTGCCTATCATTGTGTTCTCGATCGCCGAGCCGGGTTCGATCGGCGCCATCCTGAAAGGCGCCGGGCGGGGGACGATCGTCGCCAGTTGATCGGTTTCATCGGGTTGGATGTGAGTCAGGTTTCGGATTGGAGAGTAGCATGGCGTCGGGGAATTTCGATATCGGCGAACTGAAACGCCGGATGCAGGGAGCGACGCAGTCCCTCAAGCATGAGCTGGGCAGCTTGCGGACGGGGCGGGCTGCGTCGTCGATGCTCGATCCCGTGCAGGTCGAAGCCTATGGCAGCCACATGCCTTTGAACCAGGTGGCGACGATCAGTGTTCCCGAGCCGCGCCTTCTGTCGGTGCAGGTCTGGGACAAGTCGATGGTCAAGGCGGTGGAGAAGGCGATCGTCGACTCCAACCTCGGGCTGAGCCCGGCCACCGAAGGACAGGTCCTTCGGCTGCGCATCCCCGAACTCAACGAAGAGCGTCGCAAGGAACTGGTGAAGATCGCGCACAAATATGCCGAGGCGGCCAAGGTGGCGGTTCGTCACGTGCGACGCGACGGCCTGGATGCGATCAAGAAGCTCGAGAAGAATCACGAGATTTCCGAGGACGACGAGAAGCGTCTGGCCAACGATGTCCAGAAGGCGACCGACGGCGTAATCTCCGAAATCGATCAATTGCTGGCGGGCAAGGAAAAGGAAATCCTCACCGTTTAGCCGGGATTGGACTGACCTGATGTCGAACGCTGTTGCGCCTGCAATCGAGGGCTCGGACCAAGTCGATACGCCGCTGCACGTTGCGATCATCATGGATGGCAACGGCCGATGGGCGGCGGCACGAGGATTGCCGCGAGCAGAGGGGCATCGCCGCGGGGTCGAGGCGCTGAGACGCGTGGTTCGTGCCGCAAGCGAACTGAACATCCATTATCTGACCATTTTTTCCTTCAGCTCCGAGAACTGGTCGCGGCCGGCGACCGAGATCAGCGATCTGTTTGGCTTGCTGCGGAGGTTTGTGCGTAACGACCTCGCGACATTGCACCGCGATGGAGTGCGCGTCCGCGTCATCGGCGAACGCGCCGGGCTTGAGCAGGAAATTTGCGCGCTGTTGACCGAAGCCGAGGAGCTGACGAAGAACAACACCCGCCTCAATCTGGTCGTCGCGTTCAACTACGGCTCGCGGCAGGAAATCGCAAACGCCGCCCAGCGGCTTGCACGGGAAGTCG
>NZ_MKRN01000072.1:6783-34934 GCF_001896955.1 Nitrobacter sp. 62-13
CCACGATCGACGCCGACGCGCTCGGCCAGTATCTCGATGCGCCGGACATTCCCGATCCCGATCTGATCATCCGCACCAGCGGCGAGCAGCGGCTGTCGAATTTCCTGATGTGGCAGGCCGCCTATAGCGAGTTTGTGTTCGTTCCGATTCACTGGCCGGATTTCGACAAGACCGCACTCGAAGGCGCCATCGCGGAATACGCCAGACGCGAACGCCGCTTCGGCGGGCTGGCGGCGAAAACCGGGTCATGACCAGCGTGAATCAGGAACAGGTAGCGCCCGCCGCCGGCGGAGAATCGCGAAATCTCCGCACCCGCATCATTGCCGCCCTGGTGCTCGCACCCGCTGCGATCGGGATCGCATGGGCCGGCGGTGTTCTATGGATCGGCCTTGTAACGCTCGCGGCCATCGGCATGTATGTCGAATGGCTGACGATCGTCGGCACCGCGCAGGAAAAACAGACGGTCGCCGCGGGGATTGCGGCGCTCGTTCTGTCCGGTCTGAGTCTGGCGCTCGGATACGGCGCGTTCTCGCTGGTTGTTCTCGTGATCGGCACTGCGGCGGTCGCGGCTGTATCGCGGCGGTTGCGGCTTTGGTCGGTTGCGGGGTTCTGTTACGCGGCGGCGGCCGCATTTGCATCGGCTCAGGTTCGCCTCGACGATGCCTACGGGTTCGTCGCGTTGATTTTCGTCATGCTGGTGGTGTGGGCGGCCGATATCGGGGGATATTTTGCGGGCCGCGGCATTGGCGGACCCAAATTGTGGCCTCGCGTCAGCCCGAAGAAGACCTGGGCCGGCGCGATCGGCGGCTTCGCGGGCGGCCTTGTCGTTGCGGCGGGATTTGCCGCGATCGGTATTGGAAAGCTGACGCCGTTGCTTTTGCTCGCCGCTTTCCTGTCCGTCGTATCGCAGTCGGGCGATCTGTTTGAATCGGCGGTCAAGCGACGTTTCGGGGTCAAGGACTCCAGTCAGATCATTCCTGGACACGGCGGTCTGCTCGATCGCCTCGACGGCTTTGTTGCGGCGATTGTGGTGGCCGCGCTTTTCGGATTTCTGCGTGGCGATGCGAACGGCATCGGTCATGCTCTGATGATTTGGTGAGGTATGAGTGCTGTTCCGTTGAAAAATGACAAGCCGGCCCAGGCCGGCGTCAGGACCGTGACGGTTCTGGGAGCGACCGGTTCGATCGGCGACAGCACGATGGATTTGTTGCGAAGCGCACGCGGCCGTTATCGGGTCGAGGCGCTGACGGCGAATTCCAATGCCAAAATGCTTGCCAAACTCGCGCGAGAATTCGACGCGCGGTTTGTCGCGGTCGCTGATACCTCGTGTTTTGGCGAGTTGAAGGATGCGCTCGCCGGCAGCGGCATCGAGTGCGGCGTCGGAGAAAGCGCGATCATCGAGGCAGCCTCGCGTCCGGCCGACTGGCTGATGGCCGCGGTGAGCGGCGCGGCCGGACTGAAGCCTGCGCTCGCGGCCGTCGATCGCGGGACGACGATCGCGCTTGCGAACAAGGAGTGCCTCGTCTGCGCCGGCGATTTCTTTATGCAGCGCGCCGCGAAAGCCGGAGCCTGCATCCTGCCCGCCGACTCCGAACACAATGCGCTGTTTCAGGCCCTGAGTTCGGGAAACCGCGACGAACTCACGCGCGTGATCATTACCGCGTCGGGGGGACCGTTTCGCACCTGGGCAGCAGCCGACATCGAGAAAGCGACCCTGGCGCAGGCGCTGAAACATCCGAACTGGAGCATGGGCCGCAAGATCACCATCGATTCGGCGTCGATGATGAACAAGGGACTCGAAGTCATCGAGGCCGCCTGCCTGTTCGCCCTGACGCCGGACGAGATCGACGTCCTGATTCACCCGCAATCGATCGTCCATGGCATGGTCGAGTTCTCCGATCGATCGGTCGTCGCTCAACTCGGCACGCCCGACATGCGGACTCCGATCGCGCATTGTCTCGGCTGGCCTGAACGCATTGCCGGCCCGGCGACGAAGCTCGATCTCGCCAAAATCGGGCAACTGACGTTCGAGGCGCCGGATTTCACCCGTTTCCCCGCCTTGCGGCTGGCTTATGACGCCCTGAGGACGGGAAACGGCGCGACCACCGTCTACAATGCCGCGAACGAGATCGCGGTCGCGGCGTTTATCGGCGAGAAAATAAGGTTCGGCGCCATCGCGCGCCTGGTGGAGGCTACCTTGAACGGCTGGATCCGGGCGGGAAATCTCGCGCCTCTGACGTCCGCTGACGACGCCATCGCCGTTGACCATAACGCGCGAAACTTGGCGGCTTCGCTCTTGCCACAAATTGCCGCAAAGGCATCCTAGTGTCCCGATGCCGAAATTTGCATACCCTTGCAGCAACGTTTGATGCGAACTTCGGAATCAAAGGGACACTAGCAACTTTATGATTCTAGTGTGGTTTAGGGTTCAGAAGTTCGCTTGACGGGACTCGATTGGGCAATGAAGCGAACTTCTGAACCACCACACTAGAGCGGGACGAGGGGAAAGTTTGTAGTGGCTTTCCGTCCTGTCCCGCTTCTTAAAATATTGAAATCGATCACGTTCAGGATTGTTGGATCAATCGAAAAAATCGTCGTTGATCGGGTGCCGTGAATTGACGTCGCGCCTTTGTTCGGCTGCGGTTCACACGGAAATGTCAAACTCAAAACGTCACTGGTAATCTATATTTGCTAGTGATCCTTCGAGTTTAACCTTCGCAAGAAGCTCGCTAAAGCCGGATGCGGATGTTATAGCGTTTTCGAGCGAAGTGGAATCCGGTTCGCGTGAAGAAAACGCGTCAGACCAAGACGCTGGAGTCTTTCATCGTTTCCATGAAACGGTGAAAGACTCCAGCGAACAATCGATGAGGACATTTTCGGGCGAAGACCCGATGAAGACGGTGTGGGTTCAATTGGTTCGCACGAAGACTGCGCGTCAAATCAAAACCATAGAGGTTCGCTTCTGATTCCGTCAGAAGCCGAGAGTCTCTAGGGAGTTTGGGACCAGAGCTTTCGGCGCTGGACAAGGGAAACGGAATGGCCGAGTTTTTTATTCATGGTTTCAATGTCTTAAGTACGGGTCTGATTGGCTACATCGTTCCGTTTCTGTTTGTCCTCACCATCGTCGTTTTCTTTCACGAGCTTGGCCATTTCCTGGTTGCGCGCTGGGCCGGCGTGAAAATCCTGACTTTCTCGGTGGGTTTTGGCCCCGAACTGGTGGGTTTCAACGACAGGCACGGAACGCGCTGGAAGCTCTCCGCGATCCCGCTTGGCGGCTACGTCAGGTTCCTGGGCGATGATTCCGAAGCTAGTACGCCCTCCAGCGCGGCCCTGGCAACCATGACGGCGGAGGAGCGCGAGGGCAGCTTCCATCACAAGAACGTCGGCCGGCGCTCCGCGATCGTGGCTGCCGGTCCGGTCGCCAATTTCATCCTCGCGATCTTCATTTTCGCCGGCCTGTTTACGTTCTTGGGCAAGCCCAGCACCACCGCGCGCGTCGACGGGGTGCAGGCCGGCAGCGCAGCCGAAGCCGCCGGTTTCAAGCAGGGCGACATCGTGACTGCGATCAACGGCAGCGGGATCGACAGCTTTTCGGATATGCAGCGTATCGTCGGAACCAGCGCCGGCGAGAAGCTGACATTCACCGTGAAACGCGGCGATTCGGTTATCGACCTGCGGGGAACGCCGGAACTCAAGGAGATCAAGGACCGGTTCGGCAACGAGCACCGGATCGGCGTGCTCGGCATTGCGCGCACGACGTCGCCCGGAGACGTCACAACGGAAAGGGTCAACCCGGCTGAGGCGCTCTGGCTGGGCGTGAAGGAAACCTGGTTCGTGGTCGACCGTACGCTGGCGTATATCGGAGGAATTTTCACCGGGCGCGAGGCTGCCGATCAGTTGGGCGGCCCGCTCCGCATCGCACAGATATCCGGTCAGGTCGCCACCATCGGGCTCGGCGCGCTGATCCATCTTGCCGCCGTTCTTTCCGTGTCCATCGGATTGCTGAACCTGTTTCCGGTTCCCTTGCTGGATGGCGGACATCTCTTGTTCTATGGGGTCGAAGCTGTCCGAGGCCGCCCGATGTCCGAGCGTGCCCAGGAAATGGGCTTCCGAATCGGTCTCGGCCTGGTGCTGATGTTGATGGTCTTCGCGACCTACAATGACATACTGCATCTGGCCGGCTCGTGAGTCGCGCGCCTCGTTTTCGTCGGCATTCCGCTTCTCAATACGGGAATCGATCACGTTCGTGATTTTGTATCGATTCGATCCACAATCATCGCGATCCGGGCGTGACTATTGGGCAACGTCTTGGAGTTAAATTGGAATTGCACTGCGAAAGGCCGTTTGCCGCTACGGAAAAATTGGCTACAAGCAGCGCGAATGGGAATCTGCCGCACCCGCGGGGAACGGGTCGGCATCAGAATTGATAAGGGCGCATTGCGCATGAATGTTGGAATGCGAGTGTTACGGGGGACACTGCTCGCCGCCCTGATGGTCGCGACCGCGCCGGTCGCCGCTGTCGTGGCTGTCCCGCTCATGTCATCGCCCGCCGCGGCCCAGACCCTGTCGTCGATTTCCGTCGAGGGAAACCGCCGGGTCGAGTTGGAGACGATCCGTTCGTATTTCAAGCCGGATGCCAGCGGGCGTCTTGACCAAGCGAGCATCGATGACGGGTTGAAGGCGCTGATCGAGACCGGTCTGTTCCAGGACGTCAGGATCAACCGCGTCGGGGGCAGGCTGGTGGTCTCGGTCGTGGAAAATCCGGTCATCAACCGGGTCGCGTTCGAGGGCAACAAGAAGGTCAAGGACGATCAACTGACGGCGGAAATCCAGTCCAAGCCGCGCGGCACGTTTTCCCGGCCGATGGTTCAGTCCGACGTTCAGCGAATCGTTGAAATCTATCGCCATTCGGGTCGCTATGACGTGCGCGTCACTCCCGAGATCGTCGAGCAGCCGAACAACCGCGTCGATCTGATCTTCTCGATCAGCGAGGGCGGCAAGACCGGCATCAAGTCGATCGAATTCATCGGCAATCATGCTTTTTCGTCCTATCGCCTGAAGGACGTGATCAAGACGCATGAATCGAACTTCCTGAGCTTTCTCGGCGGCGGCGACGTTTATGATCCCGACCGCGTCGAGGCCGACCGCGACCTGCTCCGCCGCTATTATCTGAAGCACGGCTTTGCCGACGTTCAGATCGTTGCCGCCCTGACCGAATACGATCCCGCCCGCCACGGGTTCCTCGTCACCTTCAAGATCGACGAAGGCCAGCAGTACCGCGTCGGATCGGTGACGTTCGAGTCGTCGATTCCAACGCTTGATGGAAATTCGCTGCGCAGCTTTTCGCGCGTCAATGTCGGGGCGCTCTATAACGCCGAGGCGCTCGAGAAGTCCGTCGAGGAGATGCAGGTCGAAGCGTCGCGGCGCGGATATGCCTTCGCCGTTGTGCGGCCGCGGGGCGATCGCAACTTCGATGCCCATACCGTCTCGATCGTATTCGCGATCGACGAAGGTCCGAGAACGTACATCGAGCGCATCAACATCCGGGGCAATACGCGGACGCGGGATTATGTGATCCGTCGCGAGTTCGATATCTCGGAAGGCGACGCCTACAATCGATCCCTGGTGGATCGTGCCGAGCGCCGTCTGAAGAACCTCGATTTCTTCAAGACGGTCAAGATCACGACCGAGCCCGGATCGTCCAGCGATCGCGTGATCCTCGATGTCGACGTCGAGGACAAGTCGACCGGCGACTTCTCGATTTCCGGCGGCTACTCGACGACCCAGGGCGCGCTCGCGGAGGTCAGTGTCTCCGAACGCAATCTGCTTGGCCGCGGTCTGTTCGCAAAGGCTTCGGTGCAGTACGGCCAGTACGCGCGGGGATATTCGCTGTCGTTCGTCGAGCCGTATCTGCTGGACTATCGCGTGGCACTCGGGCTTGACCTTTATCAGCGCGAGCAGCTCGCAAACCAATACATCTCCTATAACGTCAAGACGCTCGGATTCAGCCCGCGGCTGGGATTCGGCCTGCGGGAAGATCTGACGCTGCAACTGCGTTATTCGATCTACCAGCAGGAAATCGGGCTGCCGTCTGTCCTGCGGAATTGTAACAACAACATCGGCGACCCGAACTACAATCCGTCGCCGGCCTTTGTCGCAGCCGGTAACCCGGCGAGCCCGTCGAACACCTCAAGCCTGGGTTGCTACGCCGATGGCGAAGCCTCGCTGCCGATCCGCCAGGAACTGGAGCGTGGTCGCACGCTGACCTCGATGCTCGGCTACACGCTGACCTACAACACCCTCGACAACAACAAGAACCCGACCGAGGGCCTGCTGATCGATTTCAGGCAGGACTTCGCCGGCGTCGGCGGCGACGTCAAATACCTGAAGACCGCGATCGATGCGAAATACTACCAGCCGCTGGTTTCGGACATCGTCGGTCTGGTGCATCTCCAGGGCGGTATTCTGAACAATCTCGGCTCCTACGCCGGACAGAACGGAATTCGCATGCTGGATAATTTCCAGATGGGTCCCAACCTGGTTCGCGGCTTCGCGCCGAACGGCATCGGTCCGCGCGACATCAATTATCTCAGCACGATGGACGCTTTGGGCGGCACCAAGTACTGGGGAGCCTCGGTTGAACTGCAGATGCCGTTCTGGTTCCTTCCGAAGGAAGTCGGGTTGAAGGGCGCGGTCTATGCGGATGCCGGCTCGCTCTGGGATTACAAGGGGCCGACCTCTTACGCGCTGACCAATGAATTCAATACGCCGGGCTGTATCCCGAGCACGTCGAGCGGCAACCCCGGCACCTGCGCCGGTCTGCAATACGACGACACCAACGTGATCCGGACTTCAGCGGGTGTCGGCCTGATCTGGCAATCTCCGTTCGGACCGCTTCGCTTCGACTACGCCGTGCCGATCACAAAGGGCAAGTACGACCGGGTGCAGGAGTTCAGGTTTGGCGGCGGAACGACGTTCTGAGCGTGATCACGACGCGCACCGCGACGGATGGAATGGCGCAACCGGCATTCTTTAAGCCGCCGCCGTCGTCGACGCTGGCAGAGATCGCGGCGTCGACGGGAGCGCAGTTGATCGACGCTTCCCGGGGTGCCCAGCGGATGACGGGCCTCGCCTCGCTGGACCAGGCCGGGCCTGCGCATCTCACGTTCTTCGACAATCACAAGTATGCCGCGCAACTGGCGGCAACGAAGGCAGGCGCCTGTCTCGTCAACCCCCGATTCGAGGCCAGCGTTCCACCCCACGTGGCTGTTTTGCGCTCAGCGGCGCCGTTTCGTGCGTTCGTGAAGATCGCGCGTGAATTTCACGCCGATGTGCTTCGGCCGCAGTCATGGTTCGACAACGAGACGATCGCTGCCTCCGCCGTCATTCATCCGACCGCGCATCTTGAAGACGCAATCGTCGTCGACCCGTTGGCGGTGATCGGTCCCGGAGCAGAAATTGGAACCGGTTCGGTGATCGGGTCGGGTGCGGTGATCGGCCCCGGCGTCAGGATCGGCCGCAATTGCAACGTTGGCGCTGGCACGACGATTCAGGCCGCCCTCATCGGCAACAATGTGCTCATCCATCCCGGCTGTCATATCGGACAGGATGGCTATGGCTTCATTTTCTTCGGCTCCGAAGGTCATGTCAAAGTGCCGCAGACCGGGCGTGTATTGATCCAGAACGACGTCGAGATCGGCGCCGGCACGACCATTGACCGCGGCAGCCTGCGCGATACGGTTATCGGTGAGGGGACGAAAATCGATAACCAGGTCCAGATCGGCCACAACGTGACGATCGGACGGCGTTGCCTGCTGGCGGCCCAGATCGGCCTGGCGGGCAGCCTGACGATCGGCGACAACGTGGCGCTGGGCGCCAAGTGCGGGATCAATAACCATCTTCACATCGGCGATGGCGCACAGGTCAGCGCCATGAGCGCGGTCAAGGACGACATTCCTCCGAACGGCCGCTGGGGCGGTCATTTCGCAAAACCGACCAAGCAGTGGTTCCGCGAGATCGTTGCGGTGGAACGTCTGGTGCGCGATGGTGCGCCGAACGCAGGATCGGCCGCGTCCGATCCGAAGGATCGAGGTGCGTGAGTAATGGAGTCGCCGATCAAGTTCGAAGAGGTGGACATTGCCACCATCCTCAAAACCCTTCCTCATCGTTATCCATTCCTGCTGATCGACCGGGTTATCAACATTCGCGCCGACTACAGCGGTATCGGCGTGAAGAACGTCACGATCAATGAGCCTGCATTCCAGGGGCATTTTCCGGAACGGCCGGTCTATCCGGGTGTGCTGATGATCGAGGGGATGGCGCAAACGGCTGGTGTCATCGGCATCACGTCGGTGGAGGGCACCGAAAAGCCCCGCGCGGTCTATTTCCTGACCATCGACAAGTGCAAGTTCCGCAAGCCCGTCATGCCGGGCGATATCGTTGAATATCACATGCGCAGCATCGGGCGGCGCAAAACGATGTGGTGGTTTCACGGCGACGCGAAAGTGAATGGCATCACCGTCGCCGAGGCCGACGTCGGCGCGATGCTGACCGACTGATGGGCAAGATCGATCCTACCGCGCGAATTGAGGACGGAGCCGTGATCGGGGAGGGCACCGAGATCGGGCCCTTCTGCGCGATCGGTCCTCATGTCGTTCTCGGCTCGAACTGCCGCCTGATTTCGCATGTGTCCATCGCGGGACACACGACCATCGGAGCGAACTGCACGATTTATCCGTTCGCGGCGCTTGGCGGGCCGCCGCAGGACCTCGGCTATCGCAACGAGCCGACGCGCCTTGAGATCGGCGAGGGCTGCACGATCCGCGAAAGCGTAACGATGAATGTCGGCACGCCCAAGGATGTCGGCGTGACGCGCGTCGGCGCGCGCGGGTTCTTCATGAGCTACAGTCATGTCGGCCACGATTGCCAGGTCGGCAATGACGTGATCTTCGCCAACTCGGCGACATTGGGTGGGCACTGCAGGATCGGAGATTTCGTCTATATCGGCGGGCTCTCGGCGGTGCATCAGTTCGCACGGATCGGCAGGCAGGCCATGATCGGCGGCCTCACCGGCATTCGCGGCGATGTCATTCCTTATGGCTTCGTCAATGGCCAGCATGGGCACCTTGAAGGCCTCAACGTCGTCGGCATGAGACGGCGCAAGTTCACCCGCGAGCGTCTCGCCAGGGTCAGATCCTTCTATCAGGATCTGTTCTACGGACCGGGGCTGTTCGCGGACCGCCTCGAGCGCGTTCAGTCCCGAGCGTCGGAAGATCCCGCCATTGCCGAGATCCTGACCTTTATTGGCGATGACAAGCATCGTCCTCTATGCTTGCCGCAGGATGGTGCAACCAGGTCCGCATAAGCGGAAGCCGTCGGGGCGAGCCATAACTGATCGAGCCATGACTGATCGCGCTTCGGACATTTCATCGCCGATCGGCTTGATCGCCGGTGGCGGAGTGCTGCCGTTCGCGGTCGCGGATTCGCTTGTGACGCGCGGCATCGAACCGGTTTTCTTCGCATTGAAGGGTATTTGCGATCGGGAGAAGGTGTCGCGGTTCCGGCATCACTGGATTGCGGTCGGCCAGATCGGCAACGCCGAACGTTTGCTGCGCGCGGAAAACTGCCGCAATCTGGTTTTCATCGGAACGCTGGTTCGTCCGGCGCTTTCCGAGATACGCCTCGACTGGGGCACCGTTCGGGTGCTGCCTCGTGTTCTGGCGGCGTTCCGTGGCGGCGACGATCATTTGCTGTCCGGAATCGGCCGGATTCTCGAGCGCGACGGTTTTCGAATGGTCGGCATCAAGGACATCGCACCGGATCTGCTGATGCCTGCGGGATGCCTCACCGGAAAAACGCCGGACCAATCGGCGCAGGCCGACATAGCGAAAGGCCAGGAGGTGCTGCGCGCGTTGAGCCCCTTCGATATCGGGCAGGCCGTCGTGGTGATCGACGGCCATGTGGTCGGCGTCGAAGGCATCGAGGGAACGGACGCGCTGCTGGCCCGCATTGCTCAGCTTCGCGCGGAAGGCCGCATCCGTGCGAAAGCCGCGCGTGGCGTTCTGGTGAAGATGCCCAAGGCGGGGCAGGATCTGCGCTACGATCTGCCGACGCTGGGTCCGCGCACCGTGGAGAATGCGGCTGCCGCCGGACTCGCGGGCGTCGCCGTCGTCGCCGGTAATACGCTCGTGGCCGAACCGCAGGCGCTGGTCGGAGCGGCGGATGCGTCCGGCGTGTTTGTTGTCGGGCTGTCCGCGTAATGCCCGGCGAGACAGCCGCAAATAACGCCCTGAGGATATTTCTGATCGCGACGGAGGAATCCGGCGATCGCCTCGGCTCCAGCCTGATGAAAGCTCTGCGGCAGCGGCTCGATGACGCCGTCCGGTTCGAAGGCGTCGGCGGTCAGTCGATGGCGCGCGAAGGCCTGACCTCGCTGTTTCCGATTGAAGAACTTTCGATCATAGGGTTCGCCGCGGTGGTCAAACAACTTCCCATGATCCTGCGGCGCATTCGCGAAACCGCCGATGCCGTGATCGCCACCGCGCCCGACATGCTCGTCATCATCGACAGTCCCGACTTCACCCATCGCGTGGCCCGTCGCGTGCGAGCGCGCAACCCCGCCGTGCCGATCGTGGACTACGTCTCGCCTTCGGTGTGGGCGTGGCGGCCGGGTCGTGCGCGGGCGATGCGCAGTTACGTCGATCACGTGCTGGCGCTGCTGCCGTTCGAGCCCGATGAATATCGCAGGCTCGGAGGTCCGCCATGCACCTATGTCGGACATCCGCTGATCGAGCAGGTCCGATTGTTGCGGCCGGACGCACAGGAGCGCGAGCGACGCGATGCGTCACCGCCGGTGCTTCTGGTCCTGCCGGGGAGCCGGCGCAGCGAAATCCGCCATCACATGTCCGTCTTCGGGAAGACTCTCCAAATTTTGCAGCAGGGCATTCCCGACGTCGATGTGATTTTGCCGACGATGCCGCATCTCGCTGATGAGATAACAACAGCCGTCGCGGACTGGCCGCTTCGGCCTCAAATCGTGGTCGGCGAGGATGACAAGCGCGCCGCTTTCCGCATCGCTCGCGCCGCGCTCGCCAAATCAGGCACGGTTACGCTGGAACTGGCGCTTGCCGGCGTTCCGATGATCGCAGCCTACAAGGCAGGCGCGGTGGAGGCCTGGATCGCGCAGCGCGTGATCCGCGTCTCCTCGGTCATTCTTGCGAACCTCGTGATCGGTGAAAACGTCATCCCCGAGTTTCTTCAGAAGGATTGCGTGCCGGACAGGCTTGCGGCAGGGTTACGCGAGGTTATGGGTGACACGCCGCTGCGGCGTCGTCAGCTCGAGGCTTTTGCCGGGCTCGATGCAATCATGGCGACAGACAATCAATCGCCGAGTTCGCGTGCCGCTGACGTGGTGCTCGCGGTGTTACGGCGGTAACGCTGCAATTACTTCTGCAAGACGCCGTCACGTACGATGCACTTGCCATAGCGGTACACCGACCGTGGTTTCGGCACAGCGACCACCGCTTCGGGAATGTGTGCGGCCTTCACGACCACGAAATTGGCCGGTGCGCCGATTTCAAGGCCGTACTCCGTAATACCAAGCGCCCTGGCGCCGTTGGCCGTTACAATGTCGAACGCTGCCTCCAACTCATCGTCGGTGAGCAAACCGGAACGGTATCCGATCATCATGTGACCTTCCACGAAACCGGGCAGTGCCAGCGCACCTCCGAGATCGATCACGTTCATTGCCGGCGTCGCCTCCGCGCCAGCTCCGATTGCCGTGATACGGCCATCGAAAACAGCGATCGCGGACGGGGTGCCGTCACCCAGCCTGAGGTTTCGAAACAAGATATCTGGCGGTCTCTGGGACATCACCGGCCCTCTTGTCGCAATAGCCGTGCGCGCCAGAGGCGAAAGGCCGGACTCAGGTCCCATCCCTGTTCGTATAATTCGGTCCTGCCGCTCGCTACTTGCGATCGGCCATGTCGATGTAATCGCGGCGCGTGGCGCCGGTATAAAGCTGGCGCGGGCGGCCGATCTTCTGGTGGGGATCCTCGATCATCTCGCTCCACTGGCTGATCCAGCCGACCGTTCGTGCCACGGCGAACAGGACCGTGAACATCGATGTCGGGAATCCCATCGCCTTCAGCGTGATGCCGGAATAGAAATCGACGTTCGGATAGAGCTTGCGATCGATGAAATACTGATCGTTCAAAGCGATCTTCTCGAGCTCGATGGCGACCTTGAGCAACGGATCGTCGCCGTGACCGGTCTCGTTGAGAACCGCGTGGCACATCTTCTGCATGATCTTCGCGCGCGGATCGTAGTTCTTGTAAACGCGATGGCCGAAGCCCATCAGGCGCACGTCGCTGTTCTTGTCTTTCACCCGTTTGATGAAATCGGGAATCTTGTCCACCGTTCCGATGTCGGCCAGCATGGCCAGCGCGGCTTCGTTGGCGCCGCCGTGCGCCGGTCCCCACAGGCATGCGATGCCGGCGGCGATACACGCGAACGGATTTGCGCCTGACGAGCCAGCGATGCGCACCGTCGATGTCGAGGCGTTCTGCTCATGATCGGCATGCAGAATGAAGATCTTGTCGAGCGCATCCGCCAGAACGGGATTGATCGTGTAATCCTCGCAAGGCACGGCGAAGCACATGTAGAGGAAGTTCCCGGCAAAGCTCAGCGAGTTTTTCGGATACATGAACGGCTGGCCGATGTTGTACTTGTAGGCCATCGCAGCCAGTGTCGGAATCTTCGCGATCATGCGCATCGATGCGATCACGCGCTGTTGCGGATCGTTGATGTCGGTCGAGTCGTGATAGAACGCGGCGAGCGCGCCGACCGCAGCCACCATCACCGCCATGGGGTGAGCGTCGCGGCGGAAGCTCTGGAAGAAGCGCGCCATTTGCTCATGCACCATGGTATGGTGCGTGACGCGCCTGTTGAAATCCTTCTTTTGCGCCGCGGTCGGCAATTCGCCATAAAGCAGAAGGTAGCAGGTCTCGAGGAAATCGCCTTTTTCAGCAAGCTGCTCGATCGGATACCCACGGTATTCGAGGATGCCCGCATCGCCATCGATATAGGTGATCTTGGATTGGCAACTCGCGGTGGACGTGAATCCCGGATCGTAAGTGAACAGGCCCGCCTGCGCGTAAAGCTTGCCGATGTCGATGACGTCAGGTCCGACCGTGCCGCTCAGAACGGGAAGCTCGTAGGTCTCGTCGTCGACCGTCAGCGTTGCGGTTTTTTTGCTTGTTGCGTTCATCGCGAAGCCCCCCGATGAGATCGTTGCGGGCCGCCTAGTTCTCTCGATGAAAACAGCGAGACTAGCCGGTCATTCCAAAGCGCCGCGCAATGGGTATCGTATTGCAGTGTGCACCGCAAGATCGCGAAAACAGCGGTTGATTCGGCGCTACGGAGAGCTTTGATCGCCAAGCCGGGCCAGGCACGTCTCCCTTCCGAGCACAGCCAGCACGTCGAATATGCCGGGAGATGTCGTTCGTCCTGTCAAGGCGATGCGAAGCGGTTGTGCGATGGCGCCGAGCTTGAGGTTGTTTTGTTCGGCGAAATGCCGCATCGCGGCTTCGGTGGTTTCCGCGCTCCACGACGTTACCGATTCAAGCGTTGCGCGGAGCCTGCCGATCAGCGTGCGCGTCTCCGGCGTCAGCAGCACCACGGCTTTGGGGTCCAGCGTCAGCGGTCGATCGGCGAAGATAAATCTGGCGCTGTCGATCAGTTCGATCAGTGTTTTGGCTCGTTCCTTGAGCCCGGGCATCGCGCGCAGCAGTTGATCGCGCGTGACATCGTTGAGTTTCGGTTTGATGTCGGCTCCCTGGGGAACGTAATCGAGCGTTTCTTCGAACAGGGTGACGAGAACGCGATCGTCGCAATTGCGGATATAGTGGCCGTTGAGGTTTTCGAGCTTGGCAAAATCGAAACGCGCCGCGGAGCGTCCGATCGCGGAGAGATCGAACGCGTCGATCATCTCCTGCGTGGAGAAAATCTCCTGATCGCCATGGCTCCAGCCGAGCCGCACCAGATAGTTGCGAAGCGCCGCCGGCAGATATCCCATGGCGCGGTAGGCATCCACCCCCAGCGCGCCGTGACGCTTGGAGAGCTTCGATCCGTCCGGACCGTGGATGAGGGGAATGTGGGCCATCACCGGGAGAGCCCATCCGAGCGTGTCGTAGATCTGCTTCTGGCGGGCGGCGTTGATCAGGTGATCGTCACCACGGATGATGTGCGTCACTCCCATGTCGTGATCGTCGACCACCACCGCGAGCATGTAGGTCGGCGTGCCGTCGCCCCGCAGCAGCACGAGATCGTCGAGGTTCTCGTTCTGCCAGGCGACACGTCCTTGAACCTGGTCCTCGATCACGGTTTCACCGGTCAGGGGCGCCTTGAGACGAATGGTCGGCTTGACGTCCGGCGGAGCCTCCGACGGATCGCGGTCACGCCAGCGGCCGTCGTAAAGCTTGGCGCGGCCCTCGGCGCGCGCCTTCTCCCGCATCCCGGTCAATTCCTCCTGCGTCGCATAGCATCGGTAGGCCTTGCCTTCGGCGAGCAATTGCTCGGCGATATCGCGGTGCCGCGCCGCGCGGGAAAACTGGTACACGACCTCGTCATCCCATGCGATCCCGAGCCATTTGAGTCCGTCGAGAATGGCCTCGATCGCGGCCGTCGTGGAACGCGCGCGATCGGTGTCCTCGATCCGAAGCAGCATCTTGCCGCCATGCTTGCGCGCGTAGAGCCAATTGAACAGCGCGGTTCGAGCGCCTCCGATGTGAAGAAAGCCGGTCGGCGATGGCGCAAAGCGGGTAACGACGGGTGCGGTCATTTTCAGGGATCTGAGGCTTCGGAGAGGGTGTTGGCGGGCCTTTATCACACCTCGGATTCGCATGCACGGCTAATTGGCCGCGTCATCAATTCGGCGAAGGTATTCCGGCCCGCTTCAAAACCTTGAAGCGGCTGTGCCAATCCTCAAACCGGCGGCATCTCGGCCCTTGGCGGGCGCTTTCGGATTTGGCACATAGGCGCAGCTTGAAAGGCACACAATGACCGACGAATCGACTGCGGAAGCGGGCCGGGATTTCATACGCGATATCGTGGCGGCCGACCTCGCGTCCGGAAAGCACAGGAGCATCGTCACCCGGTTCCCGCCGGAGCCGAACGGCTACCTGCATCTGGGGCACGCCAAATCGATCTGCCTGAATTTCGGCATTGCCGAGGAATTCGGCGGACGCTGCAATCTTCGCTTCGACGACACCAATCCGGCCAAGGAGGAGCAGGAATACATCGATGCAATCCAGCGCGACGTGCGCTGGCTGGGCTTCGATTGGGGCGACGGCTTGCACTACGCCTCGGACTATTTCGAGCAGCTCTACGCCTGGGCGCAGCATCTCATTCGCGCTGGCAAGGCCTATGTCGACGACCAGTCACAGGAGGAGATCCGGCTGGCGCGCGGCACGCTGACCGAGCCCGGCACGAACAGTCCGTTCCGCGACAGGCCGGTCGATGAAAATCTCGATCTGTTCGCGCGGATGCGGGCGGGAGAGTTCCCCAACGGCGCGCGAGTTCTGCGCGCCAGGATCGACATGGCGTCCGGCAACATCAATCTTCGCGATCCGGTGCTCTATCGCATCCTGCACGCCTCACATCCGCGCACGGGGGCGGCATGGAACATCTATCCCAGCTACGATTTCGCTCACGGGCAATCGGACTCGATCGAGCACATCACGCATTCGATCTGCACGCTGGAGTTCGAGGATCACCGTCCGCTCTATGACTGGTTTCTCGACAATCTTCCGGTGCCGTCGCGGCCGCATCAATATGAATTCGCCCGGCTCAACGTCACACATACCCTTTTGTCCAAGCGTGTGCTGACGGAGCTGGTTCGCGGCGGTCACGTCTCCGGCTGGGATGATCCGCGCATGCCGACGCTCGCCGGCCTGCGGCGGCGGGGCGTGCCGGCCGAGGCGCTGCGCGAGTTCATCAAGCGGATCGGCGTCGCCAAGGCCAACAGCACCGTCGACATCGGGATGTTCGAGTTCGCGGTCCGCGAGACGCTGAACAGGAGCGCGCCGCGCCGCATGGCCGTTCTGCGTCCGCTCAAGGTGGTGATCGAGAACTATCCGGAAGACGAAAGCGAGGAGCTTGAGGCGGTCAATCATCCCGACGATCCATCGCAGGGCACGCGACGCATCCGGTTCGGGCGCGAGCTTTATATCGAGCAGGATGATTTCATGGAACATCCGCCGAAGAAGTTCTTCCGTCTGTCACCGGGCAAGGAGGTGCGGCTGCGTTATGCCTATTTCATCACCTGCCGCGAGGTGATCAAGAACGCGGCGGGTGACGTGGTCGAACTGCGCTGCACCTACGATCCCGAGACCAAAGGCGGCAACGCGCCCGACGGTCGCAAGGTGAAGGCCACCATGCATTGGGTGAGTGCGGCCGATGCTGTGCCGGCCGAGATCAGACTCTATGGGCATCTGTTTGCGGCCGCGCAGCCGGACGCCGCGAACTTCGCATCCGAACTCAATCCGCAATCGCTGGAGACTCTGTCAGGCTGCATGGTCGAACCTGCGCTCGCCGGCGACCATGCGGAGGCCGCGGTGCAGTTCGAGCGGCAAGGCTATTTCTGTCGCGACCGGGATTCATCGTCCGGCCATCTCGTGTTCAACCGGACGGTCGGCCTGCGTGACACCTGGGCCAAGGTGGCCGCAGCCGAATCCTGAATTCGCCGGTATTCCGTATCCGTTCCACCGTTCCTTGCGCGCTCTCTTCCGCTAGGGTCTGTTTCAACTGCGTTGAATCAGACTTGTCGCTCATCTTTTGTTTGAGCATGATCTCTTCCGAAAACCGGTTTCCACTTTTCGGGATCATGCTCTAGCATTGCCCCGAGGGCGCGAGGGGTGGTGGCCGAATGCCGGAGCGGGGCAGGGCTCGGGATCGGACGGGCGGATACGCGGGAACGTGGCCGCCGCGGAAGGCTGTCGCCGCCAGTCCTTCGCAAGTTTCTTCAGGCGCCTTGCCGGCGCTTGCGGCGCGGCTGCGGGGCTGGTTGCGCGCCGAAGCCGGACCGGGTCGGCTGTTGCCCTGGGTGCCGGTGGCGTTCGGCGCCGGCATCGCGATCTATTTTGCAGCCGATCATGAACCGATAGCCTGGGTCGTCGTTCCGACTGCCGCCTTTCTCTGTCTGGCCGCGCTGCTGCTGCGCCGGCATCGGCTGTTTCCTGCAGCCGTCATGATCGCCGCGATCGCTGCGGGTTTTGCCGTCGCCACGATGAACACGGCGCGGATGGCACACGTCGTCCTGAAGCGGTCGATGTATTCGCCCATGCTCAAGGGCTTCGTCGAAACCCGCGAGGTGCGCGAGCGCACCGACAGATTTGTTCTGCGTGTCGTCCAGATGAGCGCTCGCCGGCGGCACGTCGAACTGGATCGCGTGCGGCTGTCGGTCAGGAAGGGCACCGCGCCGCCCGTCGGCAGCTTCGTGGAACTGAAAGCGCGGCTGCAGCCGCCGCTCACGCCTGTGCGGCCGGGAAGCTACGATTTCGCGCGCGACATGTATTTCCAGGGCATCGGCGCCTCCGGTTTCGTCATGGGCGCGATTAAAATCGTGGGCCCTCCGGACGGCGGCGGGATGGCCCTGCGTTACGCCGCGCTGATGCAGGAGCTTCGCGACGCCATCGACGCCCGCATCCGTCTTGTCCTCAGCGGCGATTCACGGGCGATCGCCACCGCGCTCCTGACCGGGCGGCGCGACGCCATCACGACGCCGGTCAACGACGCCATGTTCATTTCGGGGCTCGGCCATGTTCTCTCGATTTCCGGCTATCACATGGCCGTGGTCGCCGGCGTGATATTCTTCGCGGTGCGCGCGCTGCTGGCGCTGATCCCGGCGCTGACGGCGGCCTTCCCGATCAAGAAATGGTCGGCGGCGGCGGCGCTCGCAGCCGCGGCGTTTTATCTGCTGCTGTCGGGCTCCGAGGTCGCGACCCAGCGCTCGTTCTTCATGACGGCAGTGGTGCTGATCGCAGTCATGGTCGATCGGCGCGCCATCACGTTTCGCACGCTGGCGGTTGCGGCAATGATCGTGCTCGCGATTGCGCCGCAGGCGCTGGTGCATCCGAGCTTTCAGATGTCGTTCGCGGCAACGCTCGGGCTGGTGGCGCTGGTCCAGATCGGGATGCCGAAACTGCTCGCAACGCCCGATCACTCACTGACCGCGCGCGCGGCGCTATGGGGCGGCCGCGAAATCGTCACGCTCGCGCTGGCCTCTCTTGTCGCCGGACTCGCGACCACGCCGTATGCCGCGTTCCACTTCCATCGCGTGACGCCCTATGGCGTCATTGCGAACCTGCTGGCGATGCCGGTGGTCTCGGCGCTGGTGATGCCGGCAGGGCTTCTCGGCCTTGCGGCGATGCCCTTTGGTTTTGATGGCGTGTTCTGGCGGCTGATGGACTTCGGCATCGAATGGATGATCGCCGTGGCCCAATGGGTCACGGCGCTTCCCGGCGCCATCGGCCGCATGGCGGCATTCGGTGCGGGCCCGCTGATCGCGGCGACCGCGGGCATCATTCTGCTTGGACTGCTCAGGACGCCGCTGCGCTGGAGCGGCGCGGCCATTATTGGCCTGGCGATCGCATGGTCGCTTGCGGTTCCGCCGCCGGACATGCTGGTCTCCGCCGACGGTCGCAATGTCGCCGTTCGGGGCGGGGACGGCCGGCTGCATCTGATCAGCGCGGGCAAGGACGCCTTCACGGTCAGGGAATGGCTGGCCGCCGACGCAGACGGGCGCGGGCCTGCCGATCCTTCGCTCGCGGAGGGGGTTTCCTGCGACGAGGCAGGCTGCGTGGTCAAGGCAAGCGGCGGCGGAATTGTCGCGCTGGCGTTGCGGCCGGATGCGATGGAGGACGACTGCCTGCGGGCGGAGGTAATGGTGACGGCATGGCAGGCTCCGGAGGGTTGCCGCGCGCAGGTCGTCGATCAGGAGCGGCTGCGCCGGGAAGGCGCTTTGGTGCTGCGGCGCGCCTCGGGCAGCGCAAAATCCTTTGTCGTCGATGCGGTCAGGCCCGATCATGTCGACAGGCCATGGTCGCCCGCCGCCGCCGATAAACCAGCGTCTGTCGGCGATCGAGCGGAGCCCGCGCGTCCCATCGATGCCACGCCCGCGGTCGACAATCTCCAGGTGGACGATTGAGCAGGCTGCGATCAGTACTTGCGGTAGATTCCGATCAGCTTGCCCTGGATCTGCACGCGATTGGGCGGAAGGATACGGACCTCGTAAGCGGTGTTCGCGGGCTCGAGCGCGATCGAGGCCCCGCGGCGGCGGAAGCGTTTCAGCGTCGCTTCCTCTTCGTCGATCAGCGCAACGACGATGTCGCCGGTTTCCGCCGTCTCGTTGCGCCGGATCAGCGCCAGGTCGCCGTCGAGGATTCCGGCCTCGACCATCGAGTCGCCGCGCACCTCAAGCGCGTAGTGCTCGCCGTTGCCAAGCATGTCCGGCGGCACGCTGACGGTGTGGCTGCAGGTCTGCAATGCCTCGATCGGCGTGCCGGCCGCGATGCGCCCCATCACCGGAACGGCAACCGGGCGCTCTGCGGCTTCGTCGACGCCGCCACTGCCGCTGGGCCGGCGGACCTTGCCGAGATTGCCTTCGATGACGCTCGGCGTGAAGCCGCGCCGGCCGCCGCCGCTGCCGGCGAGTTCCGGCAGCTTGATGACCTCGATGGCGCGCGCGCGATTGGGCAGGCGGCGGATGAAGCCGCGTTCCTCCAGCGCCGTAATCAGACGATGGATGCCGGACTTGGAGCGCAGATCGAGTGCGTCCTTCATTTCATCGAACGAGGGCGGAACGCCGGATTCCTTCAGCCGTTCATTGATGAATCGCAGGAGTTCGTACTGTTTGCGCGTGAGCATGCCGACTTCAGTCCCCGGTTGATGGTGCCCGCCGTCTGATTCCCAAAAACGACGGCTCGCGCGTACAAGGTCGCGAGCGCTCGAAACAAATCATGAACGAACACTATATGTTCGATATGTGTTCCGCAAGTGTTTAATTTAGCGTCAACGGAGCGAGCTTTACGACAGCGCGAACCTGATGACGTCGCACGGCTCGCCCTTCCGCGCGGCGGGCGCGAACGGTGCGCGGACCACAAGCGCCTCCGCCGCGGCGAGATTGCCCAGCAGCGAACTGTCCTGATGACCGACCGGCATCGCGGTCGGCAGCCCGTCGGCGGAGTGCGCCAGGCGCGCGCGCAGATAATCCTGCCGTGCCTGATTGGAGGCGAGGTCCTTGCCCAGGAGTGCGCGTTCAACGCGATGGCCGACATCCTCCCGTCCCGATAGTGCACGGATCAACGGCACCATGAACAGGAACGCGCAGATATAGGACGAGACGGGATTGCCGGGCAGGCCGATCACACGCATCGGGCCAAGCCGCCCGTGCATCATCGGCTTGCCGGGCCGCAGCGCGATCCGCCAGAACGCGATCTCCACGCCTTCGGCGTCGAGCGCCCGTTTGACGAAGTCATGGTCGCCGACCGATGCGCCGCCGGTGGTGACGAGAATGTCGGCGCCGCTGTCGCGGGCGCGGCGGATGGCGGCCGTCGTCGCGTCCATGGTGTCGGCGACGACACCGAGGTCGATCGCCTCGGCGCCTTCGCTGCGGGCGAGCGCGCGAAGCGCATAGCCGTTGGACAGGATGATCTGCCCCGGGCCGGGTGTCGTGCCCGGCAGAACCAGTTCGTCGCCGGTGGCGAGCACGGCGACTTTCGGACGGCGATGCACCGGCAGGTCCGGATAATTCATGCCGGCGGCGAGCGAGAGGTGGCGGTCGGTGAGGTGACTATGGGCGCGCAGCAGCACGTCGCCCTCGCGAAAATCGACGCCGGCGGCGCGGATGTTCTTGCCGGCGGCGGTGGCTTCCTTGACGATGACGTAGTCGCCGTCGCGTTCGGTGTCTTCCTGGATCACGACGGTGTCGGCGCTGTCCGGCACCACGCCGCCGGTGAAAATCCTCAAGGCCTCGCCGGCCTGCAGCGCCCGCGCGAGAGGCCGACCCGCGGCGATCTCACCGATCACATGCAGCCGCGCCGGAATCGTCGCGATATCGGCCGCGCGCACCGCATAGCCGTCCATCGCCGACATCGCGACCGGCGGCTGGGTGCGGCGCGAGGGAAGGTCGCGCGCCAGCACCCGGCGATGGGCGTCGTCAAGGCCGACCCTTTCTTCCGGCAGCGGTTCGACTCCGGCAAGAACAGCCGCTAGGGCGTCGGCAACCGCCATCAGGGGCATGACCATTTTCTCCCAGGTCCCCACCGGTCCGATTTCCGGAATCGGCGGCAGGGTTTTGCGAATGTTACAATCAAAGGATCACTGGCAAATATAGATTGCCAGAGTGTTTTTCAGATTTGGCGTCCGCCTTGCGAGGCTGCCGCCGGTCGGCTGGACCGTCGAAGACGGGTGCGCTTCCCCGGCGCAGGACCTCATCTACAGAACTTGCGATCCGCAGACAACGCCGGCCGAAATACCGCGGCGGTGGGTTCGGATGGGCTCGCCATGGCTGGTGGCGCTCTTCCCAGGCAGAAGTTCAACCGTCTGATGAACTCCGCACTCAAATCCTACCGGGGATCATTGGGTTGTCAGCGTCTCCTGAGTCCGGATCAAAACGCCCACGGGGGTAAACAAACCTTTCGAAATCGAAGCAACGACGGAACCCTCTGAGGTCGGGACCTGTTGTCCGGAAATCGGGAGCGGCGATCGGGGCGGCGGCAATTAATTGTCGGAGGGCACAGATCGAAGGAGGCATCCATGAAGTGGAAAAAATGGCGACGGGAATCGATCCTCGACGTCTACAATCTTGTGGCGGCTCTGGTCCTGCTTGCGACTCCCTGGTTTCTCGCGCGGGCCACGGCGACGACAGACCTCGATCTCTGGGTCAGCGGTGCGGCAATCGGTGCGATCTCCGTGATCGCGCTGTTGGCGTTCGCCTTGTGGACCGAATGGATCAACCTGCTGCTCGGGTTCTGGCTGATCGCGTCGCCCTGGGTTCTGGGCTTTGCCCATACCCGCGCCATGCACTTCAGCATCGGCATCGGCGTCGTGGTGGCGTTCCTGGCGGCGCTGGAAATATGGCTGGTCTACGACAAGGAGGACGAGGCTCGCCGCCTTGCGCAGGCCGAGCGGGACCGGCCGCTATTTCACTGACGGGGCGTCCGTCACGAGGTAGTGGCCGGATTTGCCGCCCTTCTTCTCGGCGAGGTGGATGCCTTCGATGCGGACGCCGCGCTCGACGGCCTTGATCATGTCATAGATGGTCAGGCAGGCGACGGAGACGGCGGTCAAGGCCTCCATCTCCACGCCGGTCGGGCCGGAGACCTTGACGCTTGCCCGCACCCGGCAGCCCGGAATCTTTTTGTCGGTTTCGATGTCGAGGGTGACCTTCGCCAGCGCCAGCGGATGGCAGAGCGGGATCAGGTCCGACGTTCGCTTGGCCGCCATGATGCCGGCGATGCGGGCGGTGCCGAGCACGTCGCCTTTCTTGGCGTTGCCGCTTTCGATCAGCGCCAGCGTGGCCTTGGTCATGACCACCACGCCTTCGGCGACGGCGACCCGTTCGGTCGCGGGCTTGGCCGAGACGTCGACCATCCGCGCTTCGCCTTTGGCATCGATATGGGTGAGGGCGGGTTCGTCTTTCTTGCTGGCCATATGCGTCCTTCATCCTTCCTTTAAGGAACTCGCGCGCTCCCGCGCCAGCAGCGTGCGGGTCGCGGCCGTGACGTCGGCCTGCCGCATCAGGCTTTCTCCGACGAGGAAAGTGGAGATGCCGACCCGTTCGAGCCGCGCGAGGTCGGCCTGTGCGAAGATGCCGCTTTCGCCGACCAGCAGGCGGTCTTTCGGAACCAGCGGCGCCAGCGCTTCGCTGGTGGCGAGCGTTGTCTCGAACGTGCGCAGGTTGCGGTTGTTGATGCCGATCATCGGCGAGTGGAGTTTCAGCGCGCGATCCAGTTCCTCGCGATTATGGATTTCGAGCAGCGCGTCCATGCCGAGATCGAGCGCGGCCGCCTCGATGTCGTTCGCCGCGGCATCGTCGAGCGCGGCCATGATGATCAGGATGCAGTCGGCTCCATGCGCGCGGGCCTCGGCCACCTGATAGGTGTCGAACATGAAATCCTTGCGCAGCACCGGCAGCGACGTCGCAGCGCGGGAGGCGGTCATGAAATCGAGCCGGCCCTGAAAGGAGGGCGCGTCTGTCAGGATGGAAAGACAGGCTGCGCCACCGGCCTCATAGGCGCGCGCCAGCGCCGGCGGATCGAAGTCGGCGCGGATCAGGCCCTTCGAGGGCGAGGCCTTCTTGATTTCGGCGATCAGGGCATAGTCGCCGCGGGCGTGTTTTGCGCGGATGGCCTGGACGAAGCCACGCGGCGGCGATGCTGCCCTGGCGGCGGCCGTCACTTCGGAAAGCGGGCGCGCGCTCTTGGCGGCTGCGATTTCCTCGCGCTTGTAGGCTTCGATCTTGGTCAGGATGTCGGCCATGCCACGTCCTCAACCGTTGGATACCGCGATCAGCCGCTTCAGCTTGTCCATGGCCGCTCCGCTGTCGAGCGATTTCGCGCCGAGCGCGGTGCCGTCTTTCAGGTCCTTCGCCTTGCCCGCAACGACCAGGGCCGCCGCGGCGTTGAGCAGCGCGACGTCGCGGAAGGCTCCCGGCCTGCCTTCGAGCACGCCGCGCAAGGATGCCGCGTTCGCCTCGGCGTCGCCACCTTTCAGCGCGTCGCCACCGGCGCGCGACAATCCGGCGTCATCCGGCGTCACCTCGAAGGTGCGGATATTGCCGTTCTCGAGCGCGGCCACGAATGTCGGGCCGGTGAGGGTGATCTCGTCGAGGCCGTCGGAGCCGTGCACCACCCACACCGAGTCCGAACCGAGGTTCTTGAGCACCTGCGCCAGCGGCTCCACCCATTTCCGCGAGAACACGCCGACCATCTGCCGCTTGACACCGGCCGGATTGGACAGCGGGCCGAGCAGATTGAAGATGGTGCGGGTCGCGAGTTCGACGCGGGTTGGGCCGACGTTCTTCATCGCCGGATGATGGGTCGGCGCGAACATGAAGCCGATGCCGGCCTCGTTGACGCAGCGGCCGACCTGTTCGGGCGTGAGGTCGATCTTGATGCCGAGCGCGGCGAGGCAATCGGCGGCGCCGGATTTCGAGGACAGCGCACGGTTGCCGTGCTTGGCGACGGGAACGCCCGCGCCGGCGACGATGAACGAGGCGCAGGTCGAGACATTCACCGAGCCCGAGCCGTCGCCGCCGGTGCCGACCACGTCCACCGCATCCGGCGGCGCCGTCACCCGCAGCATCTTGGAACGCATCGCCGCGACCGCGCCGGTGATCTCGTCGACGGTTTCGCCGCGCACGCGCAGCGCCATCAGAAGCCCGCCCATCTGCGAGGGCGTCGCCTCGCCGGACATCATGCTGTCGAATGCCGACGCTGCCTCCTCGCGCGTCAGCGTCGCGCCGGTGGCGACTTTTCCGATCAGGGCCTTGAGATCGTCCATCAGATGCTTTCGGGAAATATGGGACGCGGTCGATCCCGTTAGTTCGTATTGGCGCCGGTGATCTGCGCCACCGCCGCCTGATTGATCGTGGTGCCGATCTCGGTTTCGAGTCTGGTGATGTACTGGCCGACGTCCTCATCGGCCAGGGCGCGCTGCAGGCCGTCCTTCAGTTTCTTCATTTCGTCGGAGGCGAGATTGAGCGGCTGCACCTTGACGTCGGTGACACGGAAAACCACCCAGCCGTCGGGGCCTGCGCCCGGCGCCTGTCCGGCTCCGTCCTTGGCCGTGCGAAATACGGCGGCGATCACGGCGCCGGGCAGGCCGGCTGCCGTGCCGTCGCGCTTGATGTCGCTCGCGCTCTCGACCTTCAGACCGAGACCGGCCGCCTCGTCGGCGAGCTTGCCGCCCTGATCGAGCTTGCGGACCATGTCCGTCGCCTTGGTCATCAGCCGGCTGCCTATCTGGTCGTCCCGCCATCCGGCCTCGACCTTGTCCTTGACCTCGTCGAGGGTACGCTCGCGCGAGGGCGTGACGCCGAGCACGTCGAACCAGACGAAACCGTTATTGCCGATCTGCAGCGTCTCGTTGTCGACGCCGACGTCGCTGGCGAATGCCTGCGCGATCAGTTCGACACCCGGCGGCAGCCCGGTGACCGGTTTGCCGTCCGGCGCGCGTCCGGAACGGTCGACGGCATCGATGGTGACAGCGGTAAGGCCGAGTTTCTTGGCGGCCTCGATAACGCTCGCGCCGCCGCCGCGCTCGTCCTCCATCTTGTTGTGGAGGTCGTTGACCTCGGTGCGCGCGCGATCGACCGCGATATCGTGTTTCAGTTTCGCGGCGACGCTGTCATATGTCGGCTGGTTGCCGGGTTCGATCTTGCCCACCTTGACGAGCGCGACGCCGAACTTTCCCTGGATCGGCTGGCTGACCTCATCGGTCTTGAGCGAGAAGGCGGCCTCGGCGGTGGCCGGGTCGATGATCTCCGACCGGGTGACCGTGCCCAGATCGACGTCGGAGGCGGCGAGACCGCGTTCCTTGGCGATGTCGTCGAAGGACGCGCCGGCTTGAATCTTGCTTCGTGCCGCCTGCGCCTCGGCCACGCTCGGGAACACCATCTGCCAGAGCTGCCGCTTTTCGGGCGTGGACAGCTTGTCCTTGCGCTCCTCATAAACCTTTTTGGCGTCCTCGTCGGACACCGTTATCGATTTCGCGATCGACTCTGGCGTCATCACGACAAAAGCGACCTTGCGGAATTCAGGCGCGCGGAACTGCACCTTGTGGGCGTCGAAATAGCTCGCAAGCTGCTCCGGCGTCGGCGGATCGATGTTTCCGGCCTGCGCGGCGCCGAGCTTGACATAGTCGATGGTGCGCTGCTCGTTCTGGAAGCGGTTCAGCACATCGAGAAGCGTCTTCGAGGGCTCGACGCCGGCCGCCATCGTGCCGGCGATCTCGCGGCGCAGCGTCGTATGCCGCTGTTCGGCGACATAGCGTTGCTCGGTGTATCCCATCTGGCGGATCAGGCCGGCGAAGCGCGCCGGGTCGAATGCATTGTTGGCGCCCTTGAAGTTGGGATCGCTCATGATCTGGCGCTTGATTTCCTCATCGGATGCGTTGAGGCCCTTGCGCCGCGCGTCCTCGTCGAGGGCGGCTTCCGCGATCACCTGCTGCAGCACCTGACGGTCGAGGCCGAGAGCCCTGACCTGGTCGGGGGACAGCGAACGGCCGAACTGTCGCCCGATCTGTTGCAGCCGGTCATTGTAGATCTCGCGGAATTGCTCGGTCGAAATCTGGGTGCCGCCGATCGTGGCCAGGGTCGACTGGCCGAAACCATGAAAGATGTCCGCGATGCCCCAGATGCCGAAAGCCACGATCAGCAGGCCCATCACGATGGTCATGAGGGTTTTGCCGAGCCAGTTTGATGAGGCGTTACGTATTCCTCGAAGCATGAGTCCGTCTTTTGCAGGAGGGAGGCGGTTCGCGTCTCGGCGGAAGTAGCCGCGCGAGGGCGTCACCGAGTTGATAACGCATCATAAAGTGGCAATCCAGCACTCGCAACCTCGGCGGGACGAACCGTCGCGCGTTGCGGCGGCCAGCGGAGACTGGTCCCGGTGGATAACCTCTGCTAGCAAGACGCACGAACCTCGGCATCCGGGATTGCGCGTTGCCGGGATGACCAATTGTCGAAATCACCCATGAGAGATTCCATGACCGGGTTGCGACCGCTGATTGCTGGAAACTGGAAGATGAACGGCCTCAAGGCATCGGCCAGCGAACTCGGCCAGATGATCGCAGCCGCGGACGGGCCCGCGCAAAAGGCCGACCTGCTGATCTGTCCGCCGGCGACGCTGGTGCTGGCCTTTGCTGGGGCGGTTCAGGGATCGCCGCTGCGAATCGGTGCGCAGGATTGTCACCCCAAGCCCTCCGGAGCCCATACGGGCGATATCGCCGCCGAGATGATCGCCGATGCGGGCGCGACCGCCGTCATCGTCGGGCATTCCGAGCGGCGCGCCGACCATGGCGAGACCGATGCGCTGGTGCGGCAAAAAGCCGAGGCCGCGTGGCGGGCGGCGTTGATCGCCATCGTCTGCGTCGGCGAAACCCAGGATCAGCGGGATGCCGGCCAGACGCTCGAGGTGGTGGGACGGCAGCTTGCCGGTTCGCTGCCGGATGGCGCGACCGCCGCCAATCTCGTCGTCGCTTATGAGCCGGTCTGGGCCATCGGCACCGGCCGCACTCCGACGCCGCAGGATGTGCAGGAGGTTCATGGATTTATCCGCGATCAGCTCAACCAGCGCTTCAGCGGAGAGGGGAGCAAGGTCCGCATCCTTTATGGCGGTTCGGTGAAGCCGTCGAATGCTGCGGAGTTGCTGGCGGTGCCGAATGTGAACGGGGCGCTGATCGGCGGCGCCAGCCTCAAGGCGACGGATTTTCTGGGGATCGCCCAAGCCGTTGCCTGATCGGTCCGAATCGCGGCGAAGGGCCGATTTGCGGGGGTGGCAATCCCGCCGGCGATCGTGTAGACAGCGGCCAACTTCAACCCCCACAGGCGTGCCCGACCGGGTTACCCGGCGCGATCGCTTGTGACGGACGGTATTCGATGCAGACCGTAGTTATCGTTCTCCACCTGATGATCGTTTCGGCGCTGACCGTCGTCGTGCTGCTGCAGAAGTCCGAAGGCGGCGGCCTCGGCATGGGCGGCGGCGCGGGCTTCATGTCGAGCCGCGGCACCGCGAACCTGTTGACGCGCACCACCGCTTTCCTCGCGGCCGGCTTCTTCTTGACCAGCCTGTTCCTGTCCTGGCTTGCGGGCTACGAGCACAAACCGGGTTCGATTTTGGACGCCGCGCCGGCCTCGCAGTCGCAGCCGGCAGGAGGCGCGACACCGGTCGCTCCGCCTGCGAGTGGCGGCCTCCTCGATTCGCTGAAACAATCCGAGAAACCGGCCGCGCCGGCGCCCGCGGGTCCGCAGGCGCCTCGCTCGCAATAAAGCAGGGCGCCATGCAGGACCGTGGTTGCCGTCCTGCGTCAGCAGCCGCACCTAAGAAACTGCAATCGTTAGAACTTTGAAGTCACCCACAGCCCATCCGCAT
>NZ_MKRN01000073.1:0-1058 GCF_001896955.1 Nitrobacter sp. 62-13
AGCGACGACGTCGTCGGCGCGAGATTATGCGGGCAGGCTTCGCGCGCCCTGGGCTGCACCAGTACGACATCGGCGGCCTTGCCGAGCGTGGACTCGCGGTCGGCGGTCATGGCGATCAAGGCGATCCGAAAGCGCTTGGCATAGGTGATGAGGTTTTTCATCTCCGGCTGCTCGCCGGACCACGACATCGCCAGAATGACATCGTCGGCGGTGATCATGCCGAGGTCGCCGTGACTGGCTTCAGCGGCATGGACGAAAAAGGCCGGCGTGCCGGTCGAGGCGAAGGTCGCTGCGATCTTGCGGCCGATGTGGCCGGACTTGCCGAGACCGGTGACGATCAGCCGCCCCTTGGCGCTGCGGATCATGTCGGCGGCAGCGGCGAATGCAGGACCGAGATCGGAGTTCAGGGCCGCGGCAAGCGCGGTCACGCCGCCGGCCTCCGCCTCGAACGTCCGCAGCGCCGACTCGATCGCGGCCGTCGCCTGATCGGTCATGGCGGATGTCGTCGGTCGTGATTTTAGCGAGGTCATGCCTGGTTCCGCGATGAGACGGATGAGCGCCGTTGCGATCTGCTTAGCACGCCAGCGCGGACGATGCGATGCAGCATTGCCGGTCTCAACGGCCCATTAACCATAATTGTTTTAACTCCATTAACGATAGCCGCCCTTCACGGCGTGTTTCGTAAGCACAAGTTTCTGCTGGAGTTTTTGGGGTCGTGACTTTGGGTCCAGCGACGGGCCGCCGCCAGCGCGCATCAATGTGGCGCGCGGCTTTGGCCTGCCTTGTCCTCATCGCTCCCGGATGCCTGGCGGCCGAGGCGCAAACGCTTACCCGCGATCTGATGAATCCGGTCCGCGGCGAATTTTTTCAGCCGCAGGATTCCGGCCTGCGCCGGGTCAGCGATGCGGGAGGCGTCGGTGAACCGGCGTCGCCCTCGTCGATGGCAGCCCCCTCGCGCATCGGCCGGCTCCCCGATTACGGCGTGTCCGCGGCGGCGGGTGCGGGCGACACCGGTTACGACTCGCTCAATCGCAAACGCAAGAAGCCGAAGCCCTATC
>NZ_MKRN01000073.1:1110-9659 GCF_001896955.1 Nitrobacter sp. 62-13
TCCACCGCCGCCGCCATTATCCGTGCCGCCGTCGTCGACCGCGAACAAGCCTCCGATCGCACCGGCCATGGCGGGACGCGTGGACGGACAACCCGCACGCCGCCGCCTGAAGCGTGATGACGATCCGTTCGGCGCCGTCGGCAATTATGTCGGCGGTTTCCTCGTCAAGTCGGCGGTGGAATTGTCGGGCGGCTACGATACCAACCCAGGCCGGTTCAACACGCCGAAGGGTTCGGCGTTTTATATGGTATCGCCCGAATTCGTGGCCGCCTCCGACTGGGAACGCCATTCCCTTATCGCCGATCTGCGGGGCTCGTTTACCGGGTACGAGAGGACATTTCCGCCGGGGGTCGACAATTTCGGCCAGCCGATCGTTTCGCCGGTGCCGACGAACGTGGATCGGCCGGATTTCACCGGAAAGCTGGATGGACGTCTCGACGTGACGCACGATACCCGCGTCAATTCGGAGCTGCGGCTGCGGATCGGCACCGACAATCCCGGCAGCCCCAATATTCAGGCCGGTCTTGCACGCTATCCGCTTTACGCGACCACCGGCGGGACGGCCGGCATCGAGCACGACTTCAACCGCCTGCAAGTCTCGTTGAACGGGACCGTGGACCGCACGACGTATCAGGACTCGCGGCTCACGGACGGCACCTCGACGCCCAACGACGACCGCAACTTCAACCAGTACGGCGGCATCGGGCGCGTCAGCTACGATCTGATGCCCGGGGTCAAGCCGTTCGCCGAGGTCGAAGCGGACACGCGCGTCCACGACACGCGGTTCGATCGCAATGGCTTCCAGCGCGATTCCAGCGGCGGCTACGCCAAGGCAGGGACCAGCTTCGAGTTCACGCGGCTGCTGACCGGCGAAGCATCGATCGGCTATGCCGCGCGGAGCTACGCCGACCCACGGCTCAACCAGTTGACCGGCCTGCTCACCAGCGCGTCGCTGGTGTGGTCGGCGACGCCGCTGACCACCGCGAAGTTCATCTCCGTCACCTCGGTCGACGAATCCACGCTGGCCGGCGTCTCCGGTGTGCTGACGCGCACCTATACCTTCGAGGTCGATCACGATTTCCGCCGCTGGCTGGGCGCGGTCGGCAGGTTCACCTACGGCACGCAGGATTATCAGGGCTCGACCCGCTCCGACGAGATCTACTCGATCTCCGGCGATCTCGTTTACAAGCTGACGCGCGAATTCCAGATCAAGGCGCAAGTGCGCCGCGACATTCTGAGCTCGAACATTCCCGGTGCGGGTTCGGCGTCGACCGTGGTGATGCTCGGCGTTCGGCTGCAGCGCTAGAATCTTTCACCGTTTCATGGAAACGGTGAAAGATTCTAGCTTATTGTTTGACGCGTTTTCTTCACGCGAACCGGATTCCACTTCGCTCGAAAACGCTCTGGGCTGGCGTTGTGTTGGTGTCCGTCACGCCAGCCGCGACAACGCCCGGCGATGCTCGTGCATCAATAGAAACGCGCGATAGCGGCGGTCGAAGAAATCGCGCGCCGAAGGAGCTGGCTGCACGGTGCGGCCGACCCGGGTCATCTCGGCCGCGGCTGCCGCGAGCGACGAATAGAGCCCGCAGCCGGCAGCGGCGACACATGCCGTTCCCGAGAGCACGCCGTCGGGTTGTTCGGGGAGGGACACAGAGACTGCGGTGGCGTCGGCGTAAAGCTGGACCAGCAGCGGGCTCGCGGCATGGCCTCCCGTTAACCGGATCTGGTCGATGGCGTATCCGGCATCGTTCAGGGCATCGATGATATGTCGCGTTCCCAGCGCGATGCCGATCGCGGTCGCGAAATAAAGCCGGGTCAGCGAATCGGCCGAGGCATCGAGACGCAGCCCGTGGATCACGCCAACCGAGTCAGGATCGGCGAGCGGAGAACGGTTGCCGTGAAAGTCCGGCAGCACATGGAGGTCTTCGACGAAGCCGAATCCGCTGGAGGCGAGTGCCGCTTCGATTCGCGCGGCCATCACCGCGTGCCGGTCGGCGCCGAGCGATTGTCCCTCGACATGAACGTCGAGGATGTGATCGAGCAGCGAGCCGGTGGCGGATTGGCCGCCTTCGTTGAGCCAGCGGCCCGGCAGCATCGCGTTGTAATAAGGACCCCATATGCCGGGAATTTGCCTCGGATCGGGCGAGGCCGCCATGTGGCACGAGGAGGTGCCGGCGATCATGGCGAGCGTTTCGTTGAGCCCGGCGGCGTCGAGCCCGCCGAGCACGCCGATGCCGCCGGCATGCGCATCGATCGCGCCGACGCCGACGATGCAGTCGCGGGAAAGTCCAAGTTCGGCGGCGCTTTGGGCTGTCAGGGGACCCGCGCTCGTTCCGATCGATTGCGTCGAGGCAGGAAGCGCGGCGCGATCCGGCAGGTCATCGAGCCCGATGCGGGACAGGAAATCACGTTGCCAGCCCGGTTGCTCGTGGGCGAGATAAGTCCACTTGCATGTCACGGTGCAGGTGGAGATTGCGGCCCGTCCCGTCGCCTTCCATGTCAGGAAGTCGGTGAGATCGAGCACAAGCCCGTAGCGGCTCCACGCATCGGGACAATGCCGCTTCAGCCAGAGCAGCTTCGGGATTTCCATTTCCGGCGACATCACATTGCCGACATGGTCCAGCACCCGATGCCGGGTGGCTGTGATCTCGTCGGCTTCCGCGATGGCCCGATGGTCGGCCCACATGATGACGTTCCAGCGATCCTCGCCGGTTAACGAGACCGTGACCGGCCGGCCGGCGCGGTCAAGGGTGACGAGCGAGCAGGTGGCGTCGAAGGCGATGCCCCTGACCTCGTCCGCGGCGATGCATCCGGTCGCAACGGCTCCGCGCACCGCTTGGCAGACCGCGGTCCAGATTTCCTCCGAACTGTGCTCGGCGTGATCGGGCAGGGGATGCGCGGTCGAAAACGGGGCTTCGGCGCGTGCAAGCAGGACGCCGCGCTTGTCGAACACGCCGGCGCGCGCGCTGCTCGATCCGACGTCCGCTGCGATCACAAGATCTCGCATGTACGGATCTACAGAGGAAGCGCCGCCGTCGTGTCAAGACGGTTGTGCCGGTGGGGACCCTATTTGAAAATCTCGCAGACCGTCAGATGATCGGGTTGACGGAGGTTGACGTGGCGGGCCGACACGAGGTGCCACCATGCATCCAGCGATTCGCGGTCGCAGTGCAGTTTGACGGTCATGCCGCCGGCAAATGTGATCCAGTCTCCAAAATAATGGCTCGGCACTGCGATCACGACCGGAATGTCGGCACCGAGCGCGTGTGCGATCAGGTGGGCAAGGCCTTTGCCCTCGCGCTCCTGCCGGCCGAAGCGGTTGACGATCAGGATGTCCGCGCCCTCGTCGATGGTTTTTGCGATCCGCTCGCCGACGCCCGTCAATTGTCTGACATCGAGGCGGCACCCCGACGAATAGGCGTTTCTGTCCTGAAACAGCCGAAGCTGCTCGCCGGTAGGCACCAAGGTCGCGGACAGGCTGGCATCGGGGTAGTGACGGCCGAGCTGAACGATACCCACCGCCCGGTGGCCGCTTGCGTTCAGACCGGCGGCGAACTCACGCAGGATCTCGTCCGGATCATGGTCTTCCGTATAAACCAAAGCGGCAAGGTCGCATTGGGCGTCGAACATGATTCGCCTCCTCAATCGCGGCGGCGCTCGCCGTGATTTTCCAGAGCATTTTCCGGCTGAGCGGAGGAATCCCTTAGCCGTAAGAAAATGGTCTCAATCAATCATTTGCGCGTATTCTGGTTTTACGGAATACGCGCCAGCCGGTCCGGAGCGACCGAAGCCGTGCGGCCGGCTTCTCTTTCCGTGCTAACGTTATAGCCAGATATATATCACGTCAAAATGAATCAGGCCAGAGCGGAATGCCGCGGCCGGTCGACCGTTCCGGCGGGGCGTCGGCCGCCGCTCGATGTCACGGCGCTTCTTGTCAGCGAGCCCTGGTGTCTTTCTCTCGTTCGGCGCCTCTTTTCGGGTGCCGGATATCGTTTCGCAGCGCCTCGAGTTCCTTGTGAACTGCGGTCGAGGCGTCCCGCTCGATCTTGCGGTAGCGTGCGACCAGGGAGACCCCGAACGGGGTCAGGACCGCGCCGCCGCCATTCTTGCCTCCGGTCTGCCGCGCGACCGCGGCCTGCCGGCAGATGCGGTTTATTTCATCGACGAGATCCCAGGCGCGCTTGTAGGACATGTCCATGGCGCGTCCGGCGGCCGAAATCGAGCCGCAAGCCTGTATGCTCTCGAGCAACTGGATTTTGCCCGGTCCAATACGGCCTTTAGGGTCGAGATCGATCCGCAAGCTCAATGAGGGGATTGATTTGTTGGATGAAGCCTGCATGTCACGCCCGATGGTATATGGAGACGGAAATTATACATCATTCCATGTTGAACGTCAGCTTTCGAATGATGCTACTGAGCGCGCTTCCCCTTCGAGAAGAGCGGGGGTGCCGATCCACGATCACCTTGCCGTGTTGCAAGCGATTCGTGCCAACAGTGGCTCCCGAGCATGCGCTATGGCGCAGCGGACCGTTCGGTTCCGGCCAAGCCTCGTCCGGCCACGTCGCGCACCAGCGCCTCGATGCGGTCGAGATCCCGGACGTGCAGGTCTCGTTGCGGATAGGGAATTTCGATTCCCTCCTTGCGGAAGCGTTTGAAAATCTCGAGCCTGACCTCGTTGGCGGCGCCGGCGTCGATGCCGATATGCGCGACGTGAAAGAAGACCGTAAACTCCAGTGCGTCGGCGCCAAAATTGCCGAGAATGGCAAACGGTTCAGGTGACTTCAGGACGCGCGGATGGTGCGCGACGATGTCGAGCAGGATTTCGATGACCTTGTCGGGATCGGCGTCATAGGAAGTGGCAACTGGCACCGACAGGCGGGCCGAATAGCTGCCGTGCATCCAGTTGACCACCTGCCCGCTGATCAGGTCCGCGTTCGGAACGATCACCGAGACGTTATCGTAGGTCGCGATCTCGGTCGCGCGCACGTTGATTCGCTTCACGACGCCCATGCGATTGCCGACCTCGATGCGATCTCCGACCTTGATCGGACGTTCCACCAGGAGAATCAGTCCGGAAACGAAGTTGTTGATGATGGATTGCAGTCCGAAACCGATGCCGACCGACAACGCGCCGGCGACGATCGCGACGTTTTGCAGGTTGAGGCCGACATAGGACAGCGCGATCAGGGTGGCGAGAATGACGCCCGCAGAACCCGCGCCGCTGCCGATCGAACTGCGAACGCCGACATCGAGACTGGTTTCCGGCAGGAAACGCTCCTCAAGCCATCGCTTGAGCGCGCGCGTGGCCACGACGCCGATGATAAAAACCGCAACCGCCCCGAGAATCACGGACGGCGCGATGGTGATATTGCCGATCTGGACGCTGAAGAACGCCGAGGACATCGACGTGAGGAGGTCGTCGGAGCGAATTCCCCAGGTCGTGAGCACAACGAAGGCCGTCAACCCGATCAGGGACAGTTGGAGAAGGCCGCCGAGCACCGCGGCGATCTGCCGGACCGCGCTGCTCCCCAGGCCCGCGGTTTGCCGCAAAAAACGGCCGATCGCGCCGTGAAACGCGAACGTGGTATTGACGAGAACCGCTGCGAACCGGCTCAGCAGCACGAAGCTCATCAGCGCGGCGATCACCACCACCATTTCGATCGTGATAAACCGGCCTAAGGCGGGATATCCCGCGAGCGGTCCGAGAATGGCGGCCGTGGCCATCACCCAGCCGACCGGAATCAGCAGGCGCCACGCAGATTTGTTCACGGCGGCAGTGGGGGGAGGGCTGGTTCCGTCGTCCGCTTCGGTGGCGGCCGCTACGCGAAGCGCGCCCATGAAGAGCAGCCCCTTCGCAATGGCGACCACGCCCCGGCTCGCAATCGAAAGTTCGATCGGCGCCCTGATCGCGAGGTTGATGGCGTCCACAACCACGCCGAACGCAATGACCATGGCGAGCAGCACCGCGAAGGATATCAGGCCATCGGCCGCGGCATTGTCCATTTCGATCAGACGCCAGGTCGGACGTCCCGGCGCCAGCACAGCGATCGTCAGGCGCACGAAGAAGAAGCCGAAGGTGATGCCGATGAACAAGGCGCGAACGATCGGGCTCACGTCGTCGGGCAGCACCCCGAGCATCATGAGCGCCTGATAGAGCACGAGTAGCGAGACGGCGGTGAGCGCGGTGTCCGCAAGGACGATGACGGCGGCGGAGCCGGTCTTCCGCAGCGGGCTCGGATTGGCGATCTCGGGGTCTCGTTTCGTCCAGCGCGACCACCAGCGCCGGCCCGGCGACAGGAAGAACCCGAGCACCACGAGGGCAGCGATCGCAAAACCCGATGCGGCGCGGAGCGGCTGTGACGCCAGCACCTGGCCCCATTTGGTGAGGAGATCGGTCAAGTATCCGGCGGCAACAGGAACAGCGGTTGCGGCGGTGATCCAGAAGGTGGGATTGACCAGGCTCGCGGAGCGTTGCAGCACCGAATCGTTGAACATCGCGCGCCGCCGATCGGAAATCGCCTCGATCGTTTGCTGAGCCCGCACGTTGATGAGCTTGGCCTGCTGAATGATGCCCTGCCGTGCGGCAACTTCGGCCAGCAGCTTGGCGCGCTCGAGCTTCACGTCGTCAGATGGTGGAGCGGTCGCTTCGGGGCTTGGCGCGAGTTCGGCCGCCCGTGCGGTCGCCGCTTCGAGCGGAGGCGTGATTTCCGAGATCAGGTCGCGCGCTTCACCTTGCGCGGCCGTGGTCCGGCTTCGCAGGTTGTTCAATACGGTATCGTCGATCACATGGGCGCGGAGAACTGCCTCGACCTGATCGAGCGTCTGCTTCCAGCCGTCGAGTTTCGACTGTGCTTCAGGAAATTGCGGTGCCGGTACGGACGGCAGATCTTCAGCGGGAGCGGCCGGCGGAGGCGCGGCCGCCGGGCTTGCCGGCTTGGCTGTGCCTGCGTTTCCGGGAGCCGGCGTTCCGGCATGCAACGGCATCCACGATAGAAACACGATGAAGAAAATTGTCGCGCGGATTATCTTCATGGTTCTCTTGCCTATCGAAACAGTGCTGAATTTGACGATGCAGCCTTCCGGAACGGAAGACGAAGCCGTGGCGGTTGTTGTCCGGCTATGCGATGCGCGTGAGGCGCGTCATTTTGGTTTGGCGGTACGATAGGCAGAAATCCGCCTATTGTATGTATTTCAGTTCAGCCGCTGTTGCTTGAATGACAGGCGCAGCCGCGTCTCGTCAATGCCTGCAGCCGTTCGTCGAGCGCGCCGAATCCGTCGATTACGAATATCGGAGCGACGTCCCCGCAGCCGATCGCGCCGGACCGATGTGCTGCGAAGAATGGGTGCACCCAGATGTCGCCGTATGCAACGCATATCTTGTTGTATTTATTTGATTTTTATCCTGGGTGATGAACCTCACGGTCTCCTCGGCGGCGATGATTCAGAATGCCGCATCGACAATCGCCGCGCATTCACGGCCAATCGAGGAGCCAAAGATGACCATCGTTCGCACCGAGACCTTCCGTCAGATCGCAGCGACCATGGTTGTCGCGGTGTTCTTCGTCATGCCGGCGAGCGCAAGCCATGCCTTCACCGCTGAAGCGCAACGGCAGTGCACCGGCGATGCATTCCGCCTGTGCAGTTCGGAAATTCCGGATATCGGCCGGATCACCGCCTGCATGGTCAGGAACCGATCCAGCCTCAGTTCGGGCTGCCGCGTCGAACTCGATAAGGGTCTGGCTGCGAAATCGCACAAGGTCGCCGAGCAGTAAACGGCCTCGCGGCTTCGCCGGTTGCCATCGGTTGGTGATCCCCATCATACTCGCCTATGATCGGCCAGCACCGCAAGGTGGTCCGTTGCGCAGCGGACAGTGAGGAGTGCCCGATGGCAGGTATCAGCCCGCCCGCGAATCCGTCGTCAGAGCCGGATCACGACGACGATCCCTATGCCGCCATGATGGCGCGAGCACGGGCGCTCGTGCCACAATTGCGCGAGCGGGCTGCGAGGACGGAAGAGTTGCGGCGGTTGCCGCCTGAGACCGAGAAGGATTTTCATGCGGCTGGCTTGTTCAGGATTCTGCAGCCGAAGCGGGTCGGCGGCTCCGAATTCGATTATGTTGCTCTCGTCGACTTTGCCGAGGCGATCGCCATGGCCGACGCATCTGCGGCCTGGACGCTGGCGAACCTTGCGAGCCATCACTGGATGCTCGGCATGTTCGATAGCCGGGCGCAGGATGCCGTCTGGAGCCAGGATGCGACCGCTTTGATCGCCTCCTCTTTCGTGTTTCCCTCCGGTCGCGCCAGGAAGGTCGAGGGCGGCTACCGTCTGCAGGGCCACTGGCCGTTTTCGTCCGGCGTGGATTGCTGTGCCTGGAACATGCTCGCGGGGATCGTCTCATCCGACGATGAAGCCGACGGCATCGAGTACAGGATTTTCCTGCTTCCCCGCGAAGACTACCGCGTCATCGATATGTGGAACGCCGCCGGCTTGAAAGGAACAGGCTCGAACGACGTCGCCGCCGAAGACGTTTTCGTCGAAGACTGGAAAA
>NZ_MKRN01000073.1:9680-14959 GCF_001896955.1 Nitrobacter sp. 62-13
GGCACCGCCGTCAATCCGAATCCCCTTTACGCTTTGCCGGTGTTTGCGCTGTTTCCCTTCGTGCTGTCGGGGGTGGCGCTCGGTAACGCCCGAGGCTGCCTCGAAGACTACATCGAAGTCGCACGCCACCGCGCAACCACCTACAGTCGCGCCATGCTCGGCGATCTTCAGTCCACGCAGATCAAGATTGCCGAAGCGTCGGCGAAGATCGATGCCGCGCGGCTCGTCATGCGCTCGATCTGCATCACAGCGATGGCGGAGGCGAGGCGTGGGCATATTCCGGACATGGCGGTCAAAACCGGATGGCGGCGCGACGGAGCCTATGCGGTGAACCTGTGTACCGAGGCGGTGTCGCTGCTGGTTGCAGCGAGCGGGGCGCGCGGGTTGTTTGCTGGTTCTCCGCTGCAGCGGCAGTTCCGCGATGCGAACGCGATCAATTCCCACATCGCGTTCAGCTTCGATGCGGCGGGCACGGATTACGGCCGGGTTGCTCTCGGCCTGCCGTCCAAAAACTTGACGCTGTGAGGTCGTCTGATGACGGGCGGTCCTGACTTCCCCGGCGCGCCGGATCCGGCCAACGAACTGGCGAGCGACCAGTCGTCGCTCGATCCGCGTGACTTCCGCAATGCGCTCGGAACCTATGCCACCGGCGTCACCATCATCACCGCCGCTGGCGAGGCCGGAACTCCGCACGGACTGACGTGCAACTCGTTCACGTCGGTCTCGCTGAACCCGCCGCTGGTGCTGTGGAGTCTCGTGGTCTATTCGCGAAACATGAGCGTCTTCCAGAACGCCAGCCATTTCGCCGTCAACGTGCTCGGCGCGTCGCAGCAGGCGCTGGCGGTCAAATTCGCGACGCCGTCGAGCCGCAAGTTCGAGGAAGTCGCCTGGACGCCCGGTCTCGGCGGCGCTCCGCTGCTGTCCGGCGGCGTTGCGAACTTTCAGTGCCGCACCGTCGATCGCTATTATGGCGGAGACCACGTCATCTTCCTCGGCGCCGTGGAGGCCTACAGTTATAATCGGAACGAATCGCTCTTGTTTGCCCACGGCAAGTATGGCCGCTTCGTCGGCGAATGATGGCCTGCCGGCTCATGATCAGCCGGATTCGGACATGCTCGCCTCGATAATAAAATCCAGAACCAAGTTGATGAAATTCCATTACCTCGGTGCTTGGCGTCTGCATGGGATCATATGCCGCACGGTTTGACGGACGAAACCGGTCGAATGTCCTTGCGGTGGCGACCCGGTTTTATTTTCTTCGCCGGTGCTGTCTCGTCAGGGTCCGCGCCTGTCGATACTGAACAGTTGAGAGCGCGATGACCGATCCGATTCTGATTCTTGGAATTCCTTTCGATTTTATCCTCTTCGGGCTCATTCTGCTCGGCATCGCTCTGTTTCACCGTCATACGCTTCCGATCGCCCTGATCGGCCTCGTCGCTATCATCGGCTACAAGGTCGGCTTCACCGGCTTCAAGTCCGGCGCAGGGTGGAGCGGGTTCGGCCACCACATGGCGCACGAGTGGGTCACGCTGGCGAATCTGTTCCTATTGCTGATGGGATTCGCCATTCTGTCGCGGCACTTCGAGGAAAGCCGGATACCGGATGAAATGCCGGCGCTGTTGCCCGACGACTGGAAAGGCGGCACCGTCCTTCTTGTCATCGTCTTCGTGTTGTCAGGCTTTCTCGATAATATTGCGGGAGCGCTGATCGGCGGCACGGTGGCGCGCCACGTCTTTCGAGGAAAGGTCCACATCGGCTATCTGGCCGCGATCGTCGCGGCCTCCAATGCCGGCGGCGCCGGCAGCGTGGTCGGAGATACGACGACGACGATGATGTGGATTGACGGTATCAGTCCGCTCAGCGTCCTGGAAGCATATATCGCGGCCGTGGTGGCGCTCGCGATTTTCGCGGTTCCGGCAGCGATCCGGCAGCATCGTTTTTCGCCGATCGTGAAGAAGCCGCCGAGCGGCTTGCGCGTGGACGGCGTGCGAGTCTTCATCGTCGCGGTCATCCTGACCGCGGCGCTGGTTGCGAACGTGACCGCGAACCTGAAATTCCCGGCGCTGCTCGATACGGTGCCTGTACTCGGACTCGCCGTCTGGGCCGCAATTTTGCTGACCGCGGTCTTGCGCGCGCCGGACTGGACCATCCTGCCCGAAACCTTCAAGGGCACGATCTTCCTTCTGGCGCTCGTGACCGCCGCCTCCGTGATGCCGGTGGAGACATTGCCGGCGGCATCATGGCAGACAGCGCTCGGCCTCGGCGTTGTCTCGTCTGTGTTCGACAATATCCCGCTCACCGCGCTGGCGCTCAAGCAGGGCGGCTATGACTGGGGATTTCTTGCTTACACCGTCGGCTTCGGTGGTTCGCTGGTCTGGTTCGGCTCCTCCGCCGGCGTGGCGCTGTCGAACATGTATCCGGAGGCGAAGTCGGTGGGCTCATGGCTCAGGCACGGATGGCCCGTCGCGATCGCCTACGTCGCCGGCTTTTTCGTGATGCTTGCCGTTATCGGCTGGCATCCCGATCAGCCGCATTGAAGCGGCCGCTTCAACTCAAACCTGAACGGGAGAATGGACGCGGCCGGCATGTCCGAACACGCGCAAATAACGTTCGATCTCCGACGGCTCGCCGGTCGCCTTCTCGGGATTGTCCGACAGTTTCACGGCGGGACGACCATTGACCGATATCACCTTGCAGACGATCGAGATCGGATCGAGGTCGGCGGTGCCGTCGGGCGAACATCCCACGAAGTCGTTGGTCAGGTTGGTGCCCCAGCCGAAACTCACCCGCACCCGTCCGGCAAAATGCCGCTGCGTCTCCTCGATCGAGTCGGCGTCCATGCCGTCGGAAAACACCAGAAGTTTCTCGCGTGGATCGCGGCCCTTCTGCGGCCACCACCTGATGCTCTCCTCGCCTGCCGCGATCGGCGGCAGGCTGTCCGGGCGGAAGCCGGTCCAGTCCGCCACCCACTCCGGCGCGTCGCGCAGGAAAGCCTTGGTGCCGAAGGCGTCGGGCAGGGCGACCAGCAGGTTGCCCCCATAGGTGTGCCGCCATTGATCGAGGATGCGATAAGGCGCCCGGCGCAATGCGGCATCGTCATCGGCGAGCGCGGCCGCGACCATGGGCAGTTCATGCGCGTTGGTGCCGATGGCCTCCAGATCGCCGTCCATCGCGAGCAGAACGTTCGACGTGCCGGTGAAGGCGGGTCCGAGTGCTTCCTTGGCGGCTTCGACACACCAGCGCTGCCAGAGGAAGCCATGACGCCGCCTCGTTCCGAAGTCCGACAGCCGCAGGCCGTCCAGCTTGCGCAACCGTTCGAGTTTGCCCCACAGCTTTGCCTTGGCGCGCGCGTACAGCACATCGAGAGCGAACCGGCCCAGACCCCTGGTCACCTGGCGCGACCGCAACTCATTGAGAATGGCGAGCGCCGGAATTTCCCACATCGTGGTGTGGGTCCAGGGTCCATGGAAATGCAGCTCGTACTGGCCGTCGCCCTTCCGTAATTCGTATTCGGGAAGCCGGAACGCCGCGAGCCAATTGATAAAGTCCGGCGTGAACATCTGGGTCTCGCCGTAGAACGTGTTGCCCGCGAGCCAGATCAGCTCCTTTTTGCTGAAAGCAATGCTGCGGGCATGGTCGAGCTGCGCCCGCAGTTCACCTTCGTCGATGACCTCGGCAAGCCGGACATACCGGCTGCGGTTGATCACGGAAAACGTCACATGCTCGTTCGGATAGAATTCACGGATCATCTGCAGCATCAGAAGCTTGTAGAAGTCCGTATCGAGCAGGCTGCGCACGATCGGATCGAGGCGGAAGCCGTGGTTATAGGTTCGCGTCGCGATATCCGTAACGGTCATGCCGTAAACTATAGGGCAGACGCGTGATTGCGAACAGGCGGTTCCGCTGGAGAGGGGAATTGACAGGATCGGCGCGGTCACGACATCTGCTAGCATTGCGGTTGCGCCGCCGAAGGGGTCGCGCGACTTTCCCTTGGAACGCAGTCTTGATTGCGGGGCAGGAGACATAGAATGCGAAAATTTTTGACGGTACTGGCGGCGCTCGCCACCCTGAGCCTGACCAATTGCGGCTACAACGCCATCCAGTCGCAGGATGAGCAGATCAAGTCCGACTGGTCCGAAGTGGTCAATCAATACCAGCGCCGCGCCGATCTGGTGCCGAATCTCGTCAATTCGGTGAAGGGCTTCGCGCAGCAGGAGAAGGACGTCCTGCTCGGCGTCACCAACGCGCGCGCCAAGGTCGGCAGCATCCAGGCGACGCCGGAAGTGCTCAACGATCCGGCGGCGTTCCAGAAATTCCAGGCCGCCCAGGGCGAACTCTCCAGCGCGCTGTCGCGCCTTCTGGTCGTCACCGAGAATTATCCGCAGCTCAAATCGGATGCGTTGTTCCGCGATCTGATGAGCCAGCTCGAAGGCACCGAGAACCGCATCACCGTGGCGCGCAACCGCTACATCAAGGCGGTGCGGGACTATAACGTGACCGTCCGTTCGTTTCCCACCAACCTGACCGCCATGGCGCTGGGGTACAAGGCCAAGCCGAACTTCACCGTCGACAACGAAAAGGACATATCGACCGCGCCGAAGGTTGATTTCAATCCGGCGCCGGCCGCGCCGGCGAAGTAGCCGGCACAGCCGGTGACGGCGATGCGCATCCTGAAGGCGGCGCTGCTGGCGCTGATGCTGTGCTGGGTCGGCGCGGCATCCGCCGATGTCGCGGTGCCGCCTTTGACCGGGCGCGTGGTCGATCTGACCGCGACGCTGAACAGCGATCAGACGGCGTCGCTCGAACAGGAACTGAAGGCGTTCGAGGACCGCAAGGGCAGTCAGGTCGCGGTGCTGATCGTGCCGACCACCGCGCCGGAAACGATCGAGCAATATTCGATCCGCGTTGCCGACCAATGGAAGATCGGCCGCAAGAAGATCGACGACGGCGCGATCCTGGTCGTCGCCAAGGATGACCGCAAGCTGCGGATCGAGGTGGGCTACGGCCTCGAGGGCGCGCTGACCGATCTCACCTCGAAGCGCATCATCGACGAAGAGATCGTGCCGAAATTCCGCAACGGCGATTTCGCCGGCGGCATCTCGGCCGGCGTGGATCGCATGCTCCGCGTGATCGACGGCGAGCCGCTGCCCGCGCCAAAGCCGCAGGGACAGTTCGCGAACAATTTCAACGTCGAGGATCTCTTCAATCCGTTCGTCATTGTCGGCGTGCTTGTCTTCGGCGGGATCTTCCGGAGCATCCTGGGCCGGCTGGTCGGCTCG
>NZ_MKRN01000074.1 GCF_001896955.1 Nitrobacter sp. 62-13
ATCAGCGTCTCGAACGCGGTGTCCCAGGTGGCGGTGTTTCGCAAGGTCAGGACTGTCTTCGGTGTCAGCGTGAATTCCTCGCCGAAGGGATCGGCGGTGTGCACGGGGGCCGTGGCCGGCGGCTTCGGCGCCTCTGCGGTGGGGTTTGCCGGGGTCTGGACTTCGGCCGGCGGGGGAGCCGGCGTCGTCGGAGTTGCTGTTCCGGGCGGGGCGGGCGCAGCCGGCGGGGCCGGGGTCGCAGGCGGTGCCGTCGCGCCGGGAGGCGTCGCGGGCGGGGTTTGGGCAAGTACCGCGGAGAGCCCCAGGGACATGGCCGCCGGGATCATCGCGATCGCGAGGCGGCGAAAAAGGCGGGGGCGATTCATTGAACGGGTCTCCCTGGTGCTGGCCGACGTCTCGCGCTGACCGATATCCGCAAGACCCGACCCTTGGCCGCCGTTGCGGCGGAATTATGCGATGCCTGACAGGATGATATCCGACTCGCGCCGGAGCATGTCATGAGAATATGTCATGCCGCATCGTGGCGGGCGTGGGGCGCAGGCGCGCATATTGCGTTGACCGGGGCGGATGCCGGCCGCGCTGGCCAATCACCGGGTATTCGCCATATAAAGCGGAGGACGGACGCCGGAAAATGGATGCCAGGATGGGCGCGCTCGCAAACCACGCTTTCAGCAAGATGAACGGCATCGGCAACGAGATCGTCGTGGTCGATCTGCGCGACAGTGCCGCCACGGTGACGGCCGAGGAGGCACGCGCGATCGCCTCGCCGGCCGGCGTTCCCTATGATCAGTTGATGGTCCTGCAACCCCCGCGGACGCCACGCACGGAGGCCTTCGTTCGAATCTACAATAACGACGGTTCGGAGGCGAACGCTTGCGGCAATGGCATGCGTTGCGTGGCGCGGCAGGTGTTCGAAGCCACGGGCAAGACCGTGCTGACTTTCGAGACCCGTGCCGGGCTGTTGAATTGCTGGCGAGGCTCCACGCGCGGTTTCTACACCGTCGACATGGGGCTACCAAAATTCGATTGGCGGGATATCCCGCTCGCCGAGGAATTCCGCGACACCCGCTATATCGAATTGCAGGTCGGGCCGATCGAAAAGCCGGTGCTGCATTCGCCGTCGGTGGTCAGCATGGGCAATCCGCACGCCATCTTCTGGGTCGATGACGTGAATGCTTATGACCTTGAACGCTTCGGGCCACTATTGGAGAATCATCCGATCTTTCCCGAGCGTGCCAACATCACGCTGGCGCATATCGTCGATCGCGATCACATCGTGATGCGGACCTGGGAGCGCGGCGTGGGCCTGACCAAGGCCTGCGGTTCGGCGGCCTGCGCGACGGCAGTGGCGGCGGCGCGGCTCAAACGGACCAACCGCACGGTCGAGATGATGCTGCCCGGCGGCAATCTGACCATCGAGTGGTGCGAGCACGGCGATCATGTGATGATGACCGGTCCGGCCGTGTTCGAATATGCCGGTACGTTCGATCCCGCATTGTTCGCCTCTGTCGCGTGATGGCGGTCGATGTCGTCACCTTCGGCTGCCGGCTCAATGCCTCCGAATCCGAAATCATCCGCCGCAATGCGAGCGGCGCCGGGCTTAACGACGTCGTCATCGTCAACAGTTGCGCCGTCACCAACGAGGCGGTGGCGCAGGCGCGGCAATCGATCCGCAGGCTGAGGCGCGAGCGGCCGTCGGCACGCATCGTCGTCACCGGCTGCGCGGCGCAGATCCAGCCGGCGATGTTCGCGGAGATGGCTGAAGTCGATCGCGTGATCGGCAACGACGACAAGATGCGAGGTGAAGCCTGGCGCGAGGCACGGACCGCATTCGCGGCCGCGGCCGGTTTCGGAATTGCCAACACGGAAAAAATCGCGGTCGCCGACATCATGGCGGTGAGGGAGACAGCGCCGCACCTTGCCGATGGCTTTCAAAGCGGGTTGCCGCGCGCCTTCGTGCAGGTGCAGAACGGCTGCGATCATCGCTGCACCTTCTGCATCATTCCTTTCGGGCGCGGCAATTCGCGTTCGGTTCCGATGGGCGCGGTGGTCGATCAGGTGCGCGCGCTCACTGAGGCGGGCCATGTGGAAATCGTGCTGACCGGCGTCGATCTCACGAGCTACGGCGCCGATCTGCCGGGCGCACCGAGACTGGGCGGATTGGTCAGGCGGATCCTGCGGCATGTGCCGGAGGTGAGGCGGCTGCGAATCTCGTCGATCGATTCGATCGAGGCGGATCGCGACCTGCTCGATGTGATCGCCGACGACGAACGGTTGATGCCGCATCTGCATCTGTCGCTGCAGTCCGGGGACGATATGATCCTGAAGCGGATGAAGCGGCGGCATTCAAGCCGGGACGCCATCGAGTTTTGCGCGCAGGTGCGGCGGCTGCGGCCGGACATCGCCTTCGGCGCCGATCTCATCGCCGGTTTTCCGACCGAGACCGAGGAGATGTTCGCGCGGTCGCTGGATCTCGTCGCGGACTGCGATCTCACCTTTGTTCATGTGTTTCCCTATTCGCCGCGTCCGGGGACGCCGGCGGCGCGGATGCCACAGGTTGCGGGCGATGTGATCAGGGACCGCGCAAGGCGGCTGCGCGCGGCGGCCGAGGCTGCGCTGTTGCGGCGACTGACTGCGGAGGTCGGCGCGACGCGTCAGGTGCTGATCGAAAGCGCCACCCAGGGCCGCACCGAGCATTTTATCCCGGTTGCGATTGCGGGAGAAACGCCCGGTGCGGTGCGAACGTTCGAGATGGCGGACCACGATGGCGCCCGACTGCGGCCCGCGGTGTAGCTGCGCACGAGGTTGATCCTTGGGTCGGCAGGACCGACCCGGGGTCTTGATAGTTCAGTGCGACCAGGACATGCGAGTCGCGGGGCGGATTGCGGGCGCGGACCTTTCGCCATCATGAAGACCGGACTCGGCCGGCCTGAGTCTGTTAACGATCGTCCCGGGTTTTGCCCGGCAGGACGGAACCAGGCTGGCGCGGGGCGATTGACGTGGGGCATCCTCAGGGCGGGGGCTCGCTGCTGCTAGACTTCAAGGCCGGCCGATGGTGCGAGCGGCTTCATTCTCCTGACTTCCGGGTAGGCACGTGGTTCGGCTGGGTTTCGTTATTGGGTTCGTCGCGGTCATCGGGGTTCTTCTCTCCGGCCTTGCGGCCTGGCGCGCTCATGATCAGGAATTAACGATCGACAGGATCGCGCTGTCGCGCGCGATCGACGTCCATGCCAGCCTGGTTCAGGAGCGTCTGATCGAACGAGAGCTGCTGGCGCGGGTGGCCTCCGGCTTGTTTCGTTCGCCCGCCACGGTACAGGCCAACATGCTCCACCCGCTGCGAGCGTCGATCTATGCCTTCAAGACCGATTTCGTTATCGCGGGCTGGGTAGCGCATCTGCAGCCGAGCGAGCTTTCGGAAGCCAGCGCCACTCTGGCGGCTGCAGGATTTCCAAATCCGCACATCCGGAGCTTTGACGACAGCCCCCGCGATCTGGGTTCGCTCGACAAGCCGATCGACGTGCTGATGGACGTCGAACCGCAAAACGCTGAAACGAACGCATTCGCGGGGCGCTCGCTCGACGAGCATCCTATCCTGGGGCCGATGCTCGCCCAAGCGATGCAGACGAAGACGTCGGTGGTATCGGATCCGGTCAATCTGCTGCAGCCCGATGGGCCGATGGGGCTCGTTATCGCAACGCCGGTTTTCCCGGAAGGAAGCGACACGGCGGCGGGCTTTGTCACGTTTTCCTATCGACTGGCGTCGCTGATGCTGACAAACGACGAGCTGTCGCTGTTCTCCGTCGTCCTGAAAGATCCGCGAAATCCGGCGTCTGAATGGATCGCCGACGACAGCGGCAATGTCACGACACGTCTCAGACGGCCGGCTGATCCCGTTCCGCTGGTGCTCCGGACGGTGACGTTCGGCGGGCGGGACTGGTCGCTTGGCTATTACCCGAAAACCAATTCGGCCCTTCGCGCGCAAAGGCTTGCCGTGGTGGTGGCCGCGATCGGTCTGGCGCTGACGAGCATCATTTGCGGCCTGTTCGGATACGTCGCTTACAATAATCTGCGGCTGAGCCGGGAAATCCAGGTTCGGATCAGCTTCGAGCGGCGTCTGACGGCCGTGATCGACGAGCTCAATCACCGGGTCAAGAACATTCTTGCGGTGATTCAATCGATCGTCACCCGCACGCTGCGGCACGGCTCCGACATCGAAGTCGCCCGCGAATTGCTGATCGGACGGATCCATGCCATGTCCAACGTGGTCTCGCTGCTCAGCGAAAGCCAGTGGCAGGGCGTCAAGCTGAGAGGATTGTTCGAGGCGCGCGCCATTCCCAACGCCGACCGCATCGCGGTCGATGGTCCCGACATCACCGTGAGCGCGCGCGCGGCTCAGAGCCTCTCATTGCTGTTCTTCGAACTCGCCTCGCACTCTGACGAAGGCCTCTCGCTGGTCGGCAAGCATCCGCATGTTGTCGCGCATTGGGCGGTCGATGGCGACGGCAGCGAGTCGATGTTTCGCTTTCGATGGGAGGAATTCAACACCAGCGCCGCGACCCGCCGCGAGGACAGCGATTTCGGCATCATCCTGCTGGACCGCGTTGCGCCGGAGGCGCTGGGTGGTTACTCCAAGCGGTATTTTACCGAAGTGAGTTATGTTTACGAACTCGCCGCTCCCATGGAGACCGTGGTGGACATGATCGAGAGAGATCGTACGCAGCAAATTTCCGCGCCGATCAAGCCGGCGACCGCGTCAGATCGCTGATAAGGCCCTGGGAGCCGCCTTGCTGTGGGTTTGCTGGGTGGCCTACCGGCTACTGCCGATCACTGCCCGAACGGTGTCGTCCGGGCCGAAATCATCGGCACCCTCGACGTAAAGCAGCGCGCTCAGCTTCGATCGCGCGCGATTGACGCGGCTCTTGATGGTGCCGACTGCGCATCCGCAGATCTTCGCGGCATCTTCATAAGAGAATCCCGAAGCGCCTACCAGAATCAGGGCTTCGCGCTGGTCTTGCGGCAGCTTGTCGAGCGCTGCGCGGAATTCCTCGAATTCCAGATGGGCGTTCTGGTTCGGCTGCGATTTCAACGTTTTCGCATAGCTGCCGTCGGAATCTTCCACCTCGCGACGCCGCTTGCGGTAGTCGGAGCGGAACAGGTTGCGCAAGATCGTGAACAGCCACGCCGGAAGATTCGAGCCGGGCTGGAACGAGTCGATGTTGGCAAGCGCCCGAAGCAGGGTTTCCTGCACGAGGTCATCGGCACGATCGCCGTTTCCGCTCAATGAAATTGCGAATGCGCGCAGGTTCGGCACCGATGCCAGAATATCCTCGCGAAGTGAATCTGTGAGAGGCATTAGTCCCTCCCGCTGTTTTTTGCGTCGAAATCGCCCGCAGGGTTTATTTGTGGATGATTTTGCCCCGATCCATCGAGCTTTCGGATTAATTCCGCAAACCGGTCCGGGACGCCCTGCCTCACGACGTCGTCATACATCGCGCGGAGCTGATGCCCGATTCTGGACTGAATCTCGGCGTTAAGGCCGCCCTTACCGGGTGATGGCTTTGAATCTTTCATGATCTTCTTTCATTCCCAAAGTTTCAAGCTATTGAAAAATCGAGAATTCCCCGTTTGTTAGGCGGTCTTTGCGGAACTCGTGCGGGCTAATGCGAAGCGCGAGGTAAAGTTCCTGCATGGGGGAACTTTTGTCATGCTAAAGCGTAAATTACGCAGCGACCGGACGGGGATCCGCTGCTTTGCGCTGCGCATCACCCAAATCAAGATAAGATGCCTGATCCCTGATTGAGGGGTCTCAAAAAGGATGGACGGGATGTTTCGATCACAGGTTGTCGCGGAGCATTTGCCGCTCTTGCGACGTTACGCTCGCGCGCTAACGGGTAATCAGGCATCCGGTGACGCTTATGTCGGAGCCATGTTGGAGGCGCTGCTTCAGGATCCAACGGTGCTGGACGAGCGGCATGGACCGCGGGCGGGCTTGTTCCGGCTGTTTACCCAGATCTGGAATTCGGTTTCGATCAATGGCGGCATCGACGAGGTGCCGGTCCTGGCTCCGACGGAGCGGCGGCTGACGAATATCACGCCTTTGCCGCGTCAGGCCTTCCTGTTGTTGTCGCTGGAAGGTTTTTCCGAGGAGGAGGCGGCCTTTGTCCTGCAGACCAGCGTGGCGGAAGTCCGCAAGCTGAGCGATGTTGCCGGCCGCGAGATGGCGGCTGAAATCGCCACCGACGTCCTGATTATCGAGGATGAGACGTTCATCGCGATGGATCTGGAGAGCCTCGTCAAGAATCTCGGCCACCGGGTGATCGGCGTCGCTCGCACCCATGGCGACGCGATCGCCCTGGCCAAAACCCGGAAACCCGGCCTCATTCTGGCCGATATCCAGCTCGCTGACGGCAGCTCCGGGCTGGATGCCGTGAACGAACTCCTGCGCGTCGTCGAGGTGCCCGTTGTCTTCATTACGGCCTATCCCGAGCGCTTCCTGACCGGCGAGCGGCCCGAGCCGGCGTTCCTCATTTCAAAGCCATTCCAGCCGGCCATGGTTTCGGCGGTCGCCAGTCAGGCGCTGTTCTTCCATCGAAACTCGCGTAATCGGGAACCCCGCGCCGCTGCATCCTGATTTGCGGTTTCTAGCCCGCCTCGCGGCATGGATCGATGCCGTCCAAGCTTGCGGCGTGGTTTGCAGGCCGGAAAAGAAAACGGACGCGGCTGGCATCACCATCAGCCGCGTCCTCGTCGCCGGTCGGGCGGGCAGGGGGAGGATGACCGGCTGTCCGGACAACGCGAGGGCCGGGGAAGCGTTCCGCATCGCTCTCTTTTTTGAAATCCGTTAAATGAACGATGTCTTGCCGAGTGCGTTATCGCCAAGCGGTTCTGATCCGCAACCCGACGCGCGGCGCTCGAGATCGTCGCCGTCGCAAGGATAAACGGGCGAGGCGACGATGTTTCAGGTATCGACGGGCGTTCTCGGTGCGCTGGCGGTGATTCTGCCTCTCGGCGCGATGCATTTATCCCCGGCCCATGATCTGGCCACGCGCGCGGACGTGACCGCTGCTGCGATCGTGAATCGCGCCGCCAAGTCCGACCGCGGTCCGGTCCGGTTGACGCCTTTTGAGGGCCGGACAGTTTCCATTCGGCTTGAAAGCCTTCCGGATGCCTCCGTCGTGATCCAGATTCCGGGAGCTGGCCACATGATGGCTAGTGAGCGCGACAGAAGCCCGCCCGCCCGCCGGAGGCCTGCGTCATCCCAGGCCAGACGGACGATCGCATGCGAACCGGTGGTAAGTGTTTTGACGGACGTCGCCAAGCAGCTTCAGCCTGGCCGCTGCGTCACCTGATCATTGCGTCGCCGTTCGTCTCGGGAAATCAGGAACGGGTGCCGGGATCGCCACCCTTGTCGCGCCGGCCCGCAAGCAGTCCCAGGGCCAGACCGCCGACGGCCAGAAGCGGAATCAGTTTCTTGATGCCGACCGCGCGAACCAGCTGAAGTCCCGCTGCCATCACCATCGGATCGGCCAGAAAGCTTTGCGCCGTCGCCCTGGTTCTCTGGGCGGCGTTTTTCTTTATGGCCTTGCGCCGGACCGCATAGGTCACGATCGCGATCACAGTGATCAGGAAGAAGATCGCCGCGCCGGCGAGGCAAGCCTCGATCAAGCCGTAGTTCTGCAACACAAAGACGAACGCGGCGGCACACAGGAATATAATTGTGATGGAGCCTGTGATGACCCCGACGACGGCGACCGAGGTGAGCCGCACGGCGTTGCTCACGCTCTCCTTGAGGTCATCAATCGCCCGCTGAAACATTCAACGCCTCGCCCGAAAATCGATTGTTGAAATGACTGGAAATCACAGCCGCGGCCACAGTGTCCGCTGTGGCCCGACCGGATTGAAATTGCCGGCGCGTCATCGGCGCCAGGTCACGCCGATCAGAAAACCCAGCCCGATCGCAAGCGCGACAGTCGCGAGAGGACGCTGCTGGATTGCTTCCTCCAGCGTGTCCTCGATGGAGCCTACGGCATTCTGCGCTGCATCGAGCGCCGCATTGCCGCGCTCCGACACATCGGAGAGGACGGAGTCGACATTGGCTCTGGCCTGCCTGTAGCCACGGCGCGCCTGCTTTTTGGCAGAGCCGGTCAACGTACTGAGCGCGTCGGAGACCTGATCCGCCAGGGCGGAGATATCGTTTTTCACCGCGGACAAGTCCTTCTCAAGGCGGTCGTAAGTCGCTTTATCGGTCAAGTTCTTCATCGCTTCCTCGTCATCGCTCGCCATCCAACGCTCCTGAAAACTGCAGGGATATGAGCAACCAACGTGCCGTTACGGCTTAAGTTCCGCGACCGCACGGCCTGCCAGTCAGCCTGTCCTGGCAGTCATTCCCGTTCGATGATGCGTGAGGGCGAGACGATCGGCGGCGAGGAAGCCGGTATCGATTTATGTTGGCGGATGCGCCTGCTGGTCTGTCGTTTCACGCGCTTTCGGTGGAACTTTCAAGCCTCGTCCGGATTGCCTCGCGCGCCAAATGTCGCGAGGGCGCTTTCTCCGTCTTGAAATCTTGCTTGAAATCTTGCGATCAATTTTGGAGAGGCAACAATGCTCATCAGCGTCCTGATTACGTTCTTCGTCGTTGTTCTTGTGCTGTACTTCATCAGCGTGGCCCCGCTGGACGTTCGCGGCAAGCAGATCGCCCGCGTCGCCGTTATCGTGCTCGGCGTCGCGTCGGCGCTGAAGTATCTTCCAATATTCTGAGGCCCGCGTCAGCGCCTCGGACAAGCAAGGCTTCCCCGGCGGCCACGCCGGGGATTTTATGCCAATCGCGGGATCGACGCTCAGCCGGCCGTCTTGTCTTCCGGCTTGATCCGCGCCTTGATCTTCGCCCTAACCCCCGCCCTAACCCCCGCCTTGGCCTCGCGTCTCCGTCCTGTCAGGATGTGCTCGGTGTAGCCATTCGGTTGTTCGCGTCCCTTGAACACCAGGTCGCACGCCGCCTGGAAGGCGACGCCGTCGAACCCCGGCGCCATTGGTTGATAGAGGGGATCGTCGGCGTTCTGCCTGTCGACGACGACGGCCATGCGCTTGAGCGACTCCATCACCTGATCCTTGGTGACGACGCCCTGATGCAGCCAGTTCGCCAGATGCTGGCTGGAGATGCGTAGCGTGGCGCGATCCTCCATCAGTCCGATGTCGTGGATATCGGGCACCTTCGAACAGCCGACACCCTGATCGATCCAGCGCACGACGTAGCCGAGAATGCCCTGGCAGTTATTGTCGATCTCCTGCCTTACATCGTCGGGCGCCCAATTCGACTGCGACACCGGAAGGGTGAGGATGTCGGCAAGTTTTGCGCGGCGGCCGCCGGCTTTCAGCTCCTGCTGGCGTTTCAGGACGTCGACCTGATGATAGTGCAGGGCGTGCAGTGTCGCCGCGGTTGGCGAAGGCACCCATGCGGTGGTAGCGCCGGCCTGGGGATGGCCGATCTTCTGCGCCAGCATGTCGGCCATCCTGTCGGGCGCGGCCCACATCCCCTTGCCGATCTGGGCGTGGCCGGGCAGGCCGTCGATCAAGCCGATGTCGACGTTCCAGTCCTCGTACGCCTGCATCCACGGCTGCGCCTTCATCTCGTTTTTGCGGATCATCGGTCCCGCTTCCATCGAGGTGTGAATCTCGTCGCCGGTGCGGTCGAGAAATCCGGTGTTGATGAAGCAGACGCGTTTCGCGGCCGCCTGGATGCAGGCCTTGAGGTTGACGGTGGTGCGGCGTTCCTCGTCCATGACGCCGACCTTGAGCGCATTCTCCGGCAATCCGAGCATTGTCTCGACCCGGGCGAGCAGTTCGCAGGTCAGCGCGACCTCGTCCGGTCCGTGCATCTTCGGCTTGACGATATAGGCCGAGCCGGTTCGGCTGTTCTTCGTTTTCGAGGCGCCGCTGAAATCGTGGATCGCGAGCAGGCCGGACACCGCGGCGTCGAGCATGCCTTCCGGAATGTCGGCGCCGTTCTCGTCGAGCACCGCGTCGGTGAACATGTGATGGCCGACGTTGCGAATCAAAAGCAGGCTGCGCCCGTGCAGCCTTAGCTCGCCGCCGCCGGGAGTGATGTAGATGCGGTCGGCATTGAGCGCGCGGGTGACGGTTTTGCCGCCCTTCTCGAAACTGTCCTGCAGCGTGCCGTTCATCAGGCCGAGGGTATTGCGATAGACCAGAACCTTGTCCTCGGCATCGACGGCGGCGACGCTGTCCTCCATGTCGAGGATGGTGCTGATGGCGGCCTCGAGGATCAAGTCGGCGACCCCTGCGGCATCGTCCTTGCCGATGGCGTGGCTGCGATCGATTCGAATCTCGATATGCAGGCCATGGTTGACGAGAAGGATCGCGGAGGGTGCGCTCGCGTCGCCCTGGTGGCCCGCGAACTGCGATTTCGACGTCAAGCCGCTGTCGCTGCCGTTACGGAGCCTCGCCGATAACGCTCCATTGACCACGCGGTAACTCGTTACGTCGGCATGGCTGCCGGCCGCGAGCGGTACCGCGGAGTCCAGAAATGCCTTTGCCCTCGCGATCACCTTGCCGCCGCGCGCCTTGTCGTAACCTCTGGCCTCACCGGCGTCGTGCGGAACGGCGTCGGTGCCGTACAGCGCATCGTAAAGGCTGCCCCAGCGCGCGTTGGCGGCGTTCAGCGCATATCGCGCGTTGGTCAGCGGCACCACCAGTTGCGGTCCGCAGATCTTTCCGATCTCTTCATCGACATCGGCGGTTTCGACCGCATGAGTCTCCGGCTCGGGCAACAGATAGCCGATCTCTTTCAGGAACCCGGTATAGGCGTCCTTGTCGAACGGCCGGCTTTTGTTGGCGCGATGCCAGCCGTCGATCTTCGCCTGCAGCGTGTCGCGTATCGCCAGCAGCTCCCGGTTTCTCGGCCCAAGATCGCGGACGATGGCGGCAAGTCCGGCCCAGAAGGCATCCGGCGAAATGCCGGTCCCCGGCGTGGCCTCTTTCTCGATAAAATCGAACAGGACCGTCGCGATCTTCAGTCCGTGAGCATCAATGCGGGTCATGTCGAAGTCTCTGGAGAAACGGCGACCATGCGCTGTTCAAGGCGGCTTGCCGAAAATTCGGCCAATATTGCCTTTTAGCGCCAAAGCGAGCGCAGCGAGCCCCTACAAAAGGTGAATAATCCCATCGAAAAAAACCGAACGACCGCCGCGATACAACTCGCGGCGGTCGTCCACGTCCAGGGCTTGCGGGATTCGCAAGCTCAGATATTGGCGGCGAGGTCGGTCAGTTCGTCGAACAGAATGCCGGTGCTTATGAGCATGCGTTCGATGTCATCGGCGGCGTCGGCCACGGTGCGGGACGACGTATCGATCGTCAGTTCCACCGACTCCGGAGGCTGGTAGTCGTTGCCGATGCCGGTGAATCCGTGCAGCACCCCGGCGCGCGCCTTGGCGTAATGGCCCTTGGGGTCGCGACTCTCGCAAACATCGGCCGGCGTTGCGACATAGACCTCGCGAAAAGCCGCATCGGCGATGCGCCGTGCCGCGGCGCGATCCTCGCGGGATGGCGAGACGGCAGCCACGATCGCAACATGACCGTTACGCGCGAGATGCGCGGCGACTTCCGCGAGCCGACGGATGTTTTCAGTGCGGTCCTGCGGCGAGAAACCGAGGTCGCCGTTCAATCCCGCGCGCAGCGTGTCGCCGTCGAGCAGGATCGGCGAGCCGCCGTCGCCGAACAGTTTCCGCTCCAGCGCGCGCGCCAGCGTCGATTTGCCCGACCCGGGCAATCCCGTCAGCCACACCACGGCGCCGTTATGACGATAGCGCGCGGAGCGCTCCTCCGGACGCAACGCCGATTCCACCGGCACGATGTCGACCGGCACCGCGCGCTGTCCCGCATCGACGCTGAGCACGAGACCGCCACCGGCGATACGGCCGTTGACCTCGATCACGAGACGGCCGGTGCGGGGATTGTCGACGTAAGGATCGGCGGCGAGCGGCTGCGCCAGCGAGATGTCGATCTCGCCGACATGGTTGCGCGCGATCGCCCTGGCCTCGGCGCTCGCCAGTTCGCCGGGATCGACCGCCTTTTCGATGGCGACGACGACGGCACGTGTTTCCTTGTTGCCGAGCCGCAGCAGAATGGATGCGCCGGCTGCGAGCGGCTGCTCGTGCAGCCAGAAAATGCGCGCGCGAATCCGCCGCGTGTCGCGCGGCGCCGATCCGGCATGCGCGATGACGTCGCCGCGTTCGACGAACAGTTCTCGGTCCAGCGTGATGCCGACGGATCGTCCGGCGCTTTGCGTCACGGTCGGGCTCGACGGCCAGCCTTCGACGCTGCGGATCTTGGCGATCTTGCCGGCCGGCATGATGACGATCTCGTCGCCCGCGGCCAGGCTCCCCGACTCGATGCGGCCGGCGACGATGCGCCGATCGTCGAACTTGTAGATCGCCTGCACCGGCAGCCGCAGCGACAGCTCGTCCAGCGGGCGCGCCGGTTGCAACGCGTCGAGCGCTTCGACCACGGTCGGACCGGTGTACCAGCCGATCTTGGCGGTCCGCTCGGCCACGCCGTCGCCGTCGCGGGCGGAGATCGGGATCACCGCCGTGGGTGCGATGCCGAGGCCGGTCAGATGCGCTGAAATCTCGTCGCGGATGGCATTGAATCGGTCCGCGCTGAAATCGACGCGGTCCATCTTGTTGACGACGACCGCGACCTGTTTGACGCCGAGCAGATGCAGCAGATAACCGTGTCGCCGGGTCTGGTCGCGCACGCCTTCCAGCGCGTCGATGATCAGCACCGCGCCATCGGCCTGCGCCGCGCCGGTGATCATGTTGCGGAGGAATTCGGCGTGGCCGGGCGCGTCGATCAGCACCACGTCGCGCGAGCGGGTGCGGAAACGGATTTGCGTGGTGTCGATGGTGATGCCCTGATCGCGTTCGGTCTGCAGCGCGTCCAGCAGGAACGACCATTCGAACGGCATGCCGCGCCGGGCGCTGACGGCTTTCAGCATTTCCAGCTTGCCGTCGGGCAGGCTGCCGGTCTCGTGCAACAGCCGTCCGACCAGCGTCGACTTGCCGTGATCGACGTGGCCGACGATGACGATGCTGACCTGAGGGCGTGTCGTTCCGTTAGGCGTCGCGAAGACGGTGTTCGGTGCGATGGCGGGGGCGATCATATTCATCGGAAAACGCTCGATTCGATTCAGGTCAGAGATAGCCGGCGACCCGAAGCCGCTCGAACGCGTCTTCGGTTTCATGATCGAGTGCGCGACCGGCGCGTTCGGGAATTTTACTGCCTTCGAGTTCGATCAGAATCTCGTCGATGGTCGACGCGGTCGAGGCGACGGGGAAGGTGATGTCGGCATCGCCCAGCGAGCGATAGCGTTTGCCGTTCTTGGCCAGATAGAGCGGAATGATCGGGATGTTCTCGCGCTTGGTGTAGGCCCAGATATCGGCTTCTGTCCAATGCAGGATCGGATGGATGCGCAAGTGAGCGCCGGGCGGCGGCGATGCGTTGAACTGATCCCAGAATTCCGGCGGCTGATCGCGCACGTCCCATCCGCCCTCAAGGCCGCGCGGCGAAAACACCCGCTCCTTGGCGCGGGTCGCTTCCTCGTCGCGGCGGATGCCGGCGATCAGCCCGTCGAAGCCGTATTTGTTCAGCGCAAGCTTCAACCCCTCGGTCTTGCGCGCCGCTGAACGCGCGGCTGGCGGCAGCGTCGGGTCGACCGCGTCGATCGGCGGGCAGTAGTCGACCTTGAGATCGAGATTCCATTCCTTGGAATAGCGTTCGCGGAACGCGTACATCTCGGGAAATTTCTTCTCGGTGTCGACGTGCAGCGCCGGGAACGGCACGCGGCCGAAGAAGGCCTTACGCGCCAGCCATATCATCACGTTGGAATCCTTGCCGAGGGACCACAGCAGCGCGAGCTTTTTCAACCGGGCGAAGGCTTCCCGGAAAATGTAGATGCTCTGCGCTTCCAGCGCATCGAGGTGGTCCATTCCAGGCTGCATGGCCTGCTCCTTGGGCTTACACGTGCGTTGCTACATGCGCGGTCGACGGCCGCTGATTGTCGACGTCAGCGGCCGCCGAAATTGCGGATTCTGGAGGCTGAGAAGATGCATCTCTTCCGTGCGGTATTTGGAAGTAGAAAATTCTATACTTTCGTACCCGCATAGAAGAAATAATTTTCTGTTTGATGCGCTTGCAAGATACATAAATAGAAAATAATTTCAGTCAACCCCGCTGTTGGGGAAGAAGAAGCATCGAATGAAATTCCTTCCGATCTTTCTCGATTCGCACGCTGGTCCGATCCTTCTGGTTGGAGCGGGCGATCCGGTGCGCGCCCGGTTGCGCCTGTTGCTGGCCGCGGAGGCGCGGGTGCGCTGGCATGCCACCGACGACGACTTTGCGGTCGCAGGTCTCGATCCTGCCGCCGCGTCGCGGATCGAGCGCGTGGACGACCCCACTACGATCGAGTTGAACGAAATCGTCGCGGTGTTCTGCGCGGGCGCAGCCGAGATCGGCATGGCGGTGGCGGCGCGGGCGCGGGCTGCGGGCTTGCCCGTCAACGTGATGGATGATCCCGCGCATTCGAGTTTCATCGTTCCGGCGATCGTCGATCGCGGCGATGTCGTTGTGGCGGTCGGCACCGGCGGAGCATCGCCTGTGGTGGCGCGCCGCGTGCGCGAGCGCATCGAGGCGCTGTTGCCGGCGCGAATTGGCGACCTTGCAACCTTGATCGGGCGCTGGCGCAAGCCGGTTCATGATCGCATTGCCCATGCGCCGTTGCGTCGCCGCTTCTGGGAGCGCGTCGTCGACGGCCCGATCGGCGCCTTGGTTCTCGCCGGCCGCTCCGACGAGGCCGAAGGCGCGCTGACGGCGATTGCGGATCCCTCCGCTTACGCGGGCGAACAGAACTCGCGACAGGACGAAGGTCATGTCACGCTGGTCGGCGCCGGGCCGGGCGATCCGGATCTCCTCACTGTCAAGGCGTTGCGCGCGTTGCAGGACGCCGACATTGTCTTCTACGACGAGCTGGTCTCGCCGGAAGTCCTCGATCGCGCCCGCCGCGACGCCGCGCGGGTTCCGGTGGGCCGCCGCGTCGGCAAGCCCGGCATCGGGCAGGACGCGATCAATCGCCTGCTGATCGATGCAGCGAAGTCGGGGCAGCGGGCCGTCCGCCTCAAGGGCGGCGACCCCTTTATTTTCGGGCGCGGCGGCGAAGAGATCGAGGCGCTGCGCGAAGCCGGTGTCGCCTGTTCGGTCGTTCCCGGAATCACGGCCGCGCTCGGCGCGGCTGCGGAATCGGAAGTGCCGCTGACCTTCCGTCACGAGGCCCTGCGCGTCACCTTTCTCACCGCCCACAAAGCGCGGGATGCGGAGAGCGTGGACTGGTCGGCGCTGACAGACCGGAAGATGACGGTCGTCGTCTACATGGGAATCACGGCAGCGCAGTCGATCCGCAACGGCTTGCTCGCGGCCGGCCGTTCGCCGGAAACCCCGGTCGGCGTATTCGCGCGCGCCACCCGCCCCGATGCGACAGCCGTCGTCGGCACGCTGGATCGCCTGCCGGCGCTGGTTCGCCGGATCGACGGCGGCCCCGCGATTCTCGTGATCGGCGATGTGGTCTCGCGTTCGGCGCCGTGGCGTAATTCAAATCTGAATTCGCTGTTGCAGACATTCCAGATGGCCGCCGAATGACGTCTTCGACCGACAACAGAAGTGCCGCGGCGAGCGCGGCAGCGCGGTCTGCGTTGCCGTCTGCATCGGCTCTGAACGATTCGCTGGGCGAGGCCTCGCCGGCGGCGGTGATCGAAGCGGCGCTGCGCAGGATCGGGCGCGACCGGTTGGCGCTGGTCTCGTCATTCGGCACCGAATCGGCGGCGCTGTTGAAGGTGATGGCGGATGTCGATCCGGCCATTCCCGTGATCTTCCTCGACACCGGCTGGCTGTTCGAGGAGACGCTCGCCTATCGCGACACACTGATCGCCGCGCTCGGGTTGAAAGACGTTCGCTCCATTCAACCGTCCGAGGATGCGTTGAAACGCGAGGACTCCGGTCGCGAGTTGTGGCTCTCCGATCCGGATGCCTGCTGCCGCATCCGGAAAGTGGAGCCGCTGGCGCGCGCGCTGACGTCCTTCGATGCCTGGATCAATGGCCGCAAGCGATTTCAGGGCGGCCAGCGCGCCGACATTCCGGTGGTCGAGGATGACGGGGCGCGACTGAAATTCAATCCGTTCGCGAACGCCTCGCGCGAAGACATCGAGGCGATCTATGCGTCGGCGAAGCTGCCGCCGCACCCGCTCGTCGCATCGGGATTCCTTTCCGTCGGCTGCATGCCATGCACATCGCGCGCCAGCGCCGATGAAGGCGCGCGCGCCGGCCGCTGGCGCGGCAGAGCCAAGACGGAATGCGGCATCCACACCATGAAGACTTCGTAGTGGAATGACCCTGTGCCGCCGCAAACATTGAAATGTGGTTTCGTTGACTAAACGCCGCCGTTTGACGAGGTTCATTCATAGGCCTCTAGTGGTCCGATTCTAACATTTGCATCCCGTTGCAGCAGGAATTCTTGCAAATGTTAGAATCAAAGGACCACTAGCAAATTAGGTTTCGAGTGGAGTTTTGAATTTGACATTCGCTTGCCGGGTTTGCTGCGAAGTGAGTAGCGAATGTCAAATTCACTCCACTAGCGATTGTCGCACGAGCGGGTCTTATGGAGATGAAAATGCTTCGTCGTGTCCTTGTTATTCTCGCCGGGCTGCTCTGGGCGGGCTCTGCGTATGCCGCCGACGTCACGTTGCTAAACGTCTCCTACGATCCGACGCGCGAACTCTATGTCGATTTCAACAAGGCCTTCGCTGCGGCTTACCAGAAAGAGACCGGCAAGAGCGTCGAGATCAAGCAATCGCACGGCGGGTCCGGCAAGCAGGCGCGCTCGGTGATCGACGGCCTGCAGGCCGACGTCGTCACGCTGGCGCTCGCCTATGACATTGACGCCATCGCCGAGCGCGGGTTTCTGGCCAAGGACTGGCAGAAGCGGCTGCCGCAGAACTCCTCGCCCTATACGTCGACGATCGTCTTCCTTGTCCGCAAGGGTAATCCCAAGGGCATCAAGGACTGGGACGATCTGATCAAGCCCGGCGTGAGCGTCATTACGCCGAATCCGAAGACCTCCGGCGGCGCGCGGTGGAATTATCTGGCGGCGTGGGGCTACGCGCTGAAGAAATTCGGTGGAGAGGACAAGGCAAGACAATTTGTCGCCGACATCTACAAGCACGTTCCGGTCCTCGATACGGGCGCGCGCGGCTCGACCGTCACTTTCGTGGAGCGCGGCGTCGGCGATGTGCTGCTTGCCTGGGAAAACGAAGCCTTTCTCGCGCTCAAGGAATTCGGAAAGGACAAGTTCGAGATCGTGGTGCCGTCGATCTCCATTCTGGCGGAACCGCCGGTTGCCGTGGTCGACAAAGTGGTGGACAAGAAGGGAACGCGCGCCGTTGCCGAGGCGTATCTGAAGTACTGGTATACTTCGGACGCGCAGGAGATCGCGGCGCGGAATTTCTATCGTCCGACCGATCCCGCCATCATCAAGAAGTATGCCGATGCCTTTCCCAAGGTTGAACTGTTCAAGATCGACGACGTGTTTGGCGGCTGGACCAAGGCGCAGAAGGTCCATTTCGGCGAGGGCGGCATCTTCGATCAGATCTACAAGAACTGATGCGACGGGTCGGAGCGGGACAACGTGAAAGGAGGATCGGTACGACGACGGACTTTGCCGGGATTTGGCCTCACCATGGGACTGACGCTGACATGGCTTGCCATCATCGTTCTGCTTCCTCTTGCCGGCCTGTTTCTCAAGTCGTTCGAATTGAGCTTCGCCCAGTTCGTTGACATCGTCACCAGCCGGCGAACGTTGAATGCGCTGAAGATCTCATTCGGGCTCGCGTTTCTCGCCGCGCTCGTCAATCTGGTGATGGGCGGCATCATCGTCTGGGCGCTGGTCCGCTATCGCTTTCCGGGACGCCGTATCTTCGATGCGATCGTTGACGTGCCGTTCGCGTTGCCGACTGCGGTCGCGGGGATCGCGCTGACGACGTTGTTCGCGCAGAACGGCTGGCTCGGCGCGCCGCTAGCCGAACTCGGCATCAAGGTGTCGTTCACGCCGCTCGGCATCTTCGTCGCGATGGTATTTATCGGCATTCCCTTCGTGGTTCGCACCGTGCAGCCGGTGCTGATCGATCTCGATCCGGAGATCGAGGAGGCGGCCGCTAGTCTCGGCGCCAACCGCTGGCAGACGGTGTCCCGCGTCATTCTGCCGAGCCTTTTGCCCGCTCTGCTGACGGGCTTCGCGCTCGCATTCGCGCGCGCGGTCGGCGAATACGGTTCGGTGATCTTCATCGCCGGCAATCTGCCGAACGTGTCGGAGATCGCGCCGCTGCTGATCGTGATCCGGCTGTCCGAATTCCGCTATGCCGATGCCACCGCCATCGCCGTCGTGATGCTGGTGGTGGCGTTCCTGGTCATCTTCCTCGTCAACCGCATGCAACGCTGGGCGCAGCTTCGCGTGCCGGCGCATTGAGAGGCGACCTTGATGCCTGAAACCGCGATCGCGGTGCCGCTCGAGCGGACCGATGCCCGCTCCGAACCGCGCTGGGTGCGTGGTCTGCTGATCGGCTTCACCATCCTGTTTCTCACGGTGTTCATCGTGCTGCCGCTGGTGATCGTGTTCGCGGAGGCATTCGCCAGGGGCGCGCACGCCTATCTCGCCGCGCTCGCCGATCCGGAAGCCCTGTCGGCGATCAAGCTGACATTGATAGTTGCGGTGATTTCTGTCGGCCTCAACCTGGTGTTCGGGCTGGTCGCGGCCTGGGCGATCGCGAAATTCGAATTCCCGGGAAAGACCCTCCTGATCTCGCTGGTCGATCTTCCCTTCTCGGTCAGCCCTGTCATCTCCGGCCTGGTGTTCGTGCTGCTGTTCGGCGCGCAGGGTTTTCTCGGACCCTGGTTGCAGGATCACGACATTCAGCTTCTGTTCGCGCTGCCGGGCATCGCGCTGGCGACGACATTCGTGACCTTTCCATTCGTGTCGCGCGCGCTGATTCCGCTGATGCAGGAGCAGGGAACGGCGGAGGAGGAAGCGGCGCTGTCGCTTGGCGCTTCGGGATTGCAGACCTTCTTCCGCGTCACGCTGCCGAACATCAAATGGGGCCTGCTCTACGGCGTGCTGCTCTGCAACGCCCGCGCGATGGGCGAGTTCGGCGCGGTGTCCGTCGTCTCCGGGCACATCCGCGGCGAAACCAACACCATGCCGCTGCTGGTTGAAATCCTCTACAACGAATATCAATTCGTATCGGCGTTCGCGATCGCCTCGCTGCTGGCCCTGTTGGCGCTGGTCACGCTGGTGGCGAAGACTATTCTCGAACGGCATCTCGACGAAGGGCAACGACCGAGTGAGCATTGAAGTCCGCAATATCGTGAAAAAGTTCGGGGACTTCGCCGCGCTGGACCACGTCGATCTCACGGTCCCGCATGGCGAGCTGATGGCGCTGCTCGGCCCGTCGGGGTCCGGCAAGACCACGCTGCTGCGCATCATCGCCGGGCTCGACTGGCCGGATTCCGGAGAGGTCGCCTTCGACGGCGAGAACGCGCTGTCGCGCGCGCCCGGCGAGCGCAGCGTCGGCTTCGTGTTCCAGCATTACGCGCTGTTCCGTCACATGACGGTGTTCGAAAACGTCGCGTTCGGTCTGCGCGTGCAGCCTCGTTCCGTTCGCAAGGACGAGGCCGCCATCCGCGCGCGTGTCAAGGAGCTGCTCGACCTGGTCCAGCTCGACTGGCTGTCGAGCCGCTATCCGAGCCAGCTTTCTGGCGGCCAGCGTCAGCGCATCGCGCTCGCCCGCGCGCTGGCGATCGAGCCGCGCGTGCTGCTGCTCGACGAGCCGTTCGGCGCGCTCGACGCCAAGGTGCGCAAGGAACTGCGGACCTGGCTGCGCTCGCTGCACGAGGAAATCAACGTCACTTCCATATTCGTGACCCACGATCAGGAGGAGGCGCTTGAAGTCGCCAACAGCGTGGTTGTGATGGACAAGGGGCACATCGAGCAGATCGGAACGCCGAGCGACGTCTATGACAATCCGCAGACGGCGTTCGTCCACGGCTTCATCGGAGAGTCGATCGTGCTGCCGGTCGAGGTCGACGACGGCCGGGTGCGGCTCGGCGACACGCCGCTGAATATCGCCGCCGAGCGCGGCAGTTCGGGACCCTCGAAGCTGTTCGTTCGCCGTCATGACATGCAGATCAGCCCATGCGGCTGGGGCGGCCTTGAAGGGACCGTGCGGCGGGTGCGGACCTTCGGCCCGATCCAGCGGGCCGACATCGTCGTGTCCGGCAACCGGGGCGAAACCATCATCGAAATCGATGTGCCGCGCGACCGCGAGCTTCGCGACGGCGAGGTCGTCGGCCTGCAGCCGCGGCGCTATCGCATTTTCGCGGACCGGATTTGAATTTAGTGATCGTTCACCTTTCAGCCACTGTTGGTGTGCAACAACTGCCGCCGACTTGGGGAATGATGAATGATCCGTATCTTCGCCGCGATACTCGGCCTTCTGGCGCTGGCCGGATGCGCCGCCGTGGAAAATGCAGTTCCGGAACAGCCGGCGTTCTATCTCGACATGGCCCACGGCGGAGCCAGGCTGGACCCCGTGGTGGCGGCGTCCATGATTTCTGGCTATCGCGCCAATAATGGCCTCGGCCCGGTAGCGGTCGATCCGGAATTGATGAAGGTCGCCGAAACGCAATCGATGGTGATGGCCAAACGCAACAAGATGGACCACGACATCGCCGGCACGTTGCCCAGGCGGCTGGCGGCGGCCGGCTATCCGGCGAAGCTGGCGGTCGAGAATATCGGTGCGGGCTATCACACCCTCGCCGAGGCGTTTTCGGGCTGGCGCGATTCGCCGCCTCATCGGGCGAACATGCTGAAGAACGGCGTCACGAAACTGGGCATCGCCGCGACCTACGCGCCGGACAGCAAGTACAAGGTGTTCTGGACGCTCGTTCTCGCCTTCCCCGATGAGCGATAACCGTTGCGTGAAGCGAGCCGCCGTCGGCGGTGATTGACGCCAACGTGAACCAGCGCCACGCTGGTCGCGGCCAAGGTCGGGCTGGGCGATTCATATTCGCACGGATCGCTTCATCGCGATTCTGTCGCAGATGGCTTTTGCGCGGGATCCGATGCGAGGGCTGCTCCGGCCAGGAG
>NZ_MKRN01000075.1 GCF_001896955.1 Nitrobacter sp. 62-13
GGCGTCAGCAGCTTCTCGAATTCATCGATCAGAAAATTGCCGTCATCATCGACGGGCGCCCACTTGATGACCGCCCCGTGCCGCTCGCGCAGGAAATGCCAGGGCACGATATTGGAGTGATGCTCCATGATCGAGAGCACGATCTCGTCGCCGGCTTTGATGTTCGGCTCGCCCCATGACGACGCCACCAGATTGATCGCCTCGGTGGCGTTGCGGGTGAAGATGATCTCCTCGGTCCGCTTCGCATTGAGGAATTGCGCGACCCTGGTGCGGCCGCCTTCATAGGCTTCGGTCGCGGCGTTGGCGAGATAGTGCAGCCCGCGATGAACGTTGGCGTATTCGGTCTTGTAGGCCTGCGTCATGCGGTCGAGCACCGCGTCCGGTTTCTGCGCCGAGGCTGCGTTGTCGAGATAGATGAGCGGCTTGCCGTAGATTTTCATGGCCAGCGCCGGAAAATCCTGACGCACGCGCATCACATCGTAAGAACCGTTGGCGACCGCCGGATGGGTCATGTCACTGCTTCCATATCCACCGTCAGAACTTGGACATCTCCCGTGTGAAGGGAGCGCCCGTCATTGCGAGGCCGGAACAAAACCGACAACACCAGTTTTGTTCTCGGCAAAGCGACGAAGCAATCCGGCTCTCCCGAGACCTCAGGGTTGCTTCGCGAAGCCTGTTATCGGACGGCCGCTTCGCGACGACCCGTCAGCTCGCAATGACGCTCCGACAATCTCTTACCCGCGCGCCGCGAGCCACCGCTCGCCGGCTCCGATCACGATCTCGCGCACGCCGTCGTCGGCGATGGATTCGATCGCCTCGCCAATGAACGCCTGAATCAGCAGCGCCTGCGCTTCCTTTTCCGAAAGACCGCGCGCGCGCAGATAGAACAGCAGGCTCTCGTCGAGCGCGCCGACCGTCGCGCCGTGCCCGCAGGTGACGTCATCGGCGAAAATCTCCAGCTCGGGCTTGTTGTCGGCCTCCGCCCCGTCGGACAGCAGCAGAGCCCGCGTCATCATCTTGCCGTCGGTCTTCTGCGCGTCGGGCTGAACGATGATCTTGCCCTGGAACACCGAGTGCGCGCGATCGTCCACCACCGCTCGGAATATCTCGCGGCTCTGGCAATGCGGCACGGTGTGATCGACCACCAGCGTGGCGTCGCCGTGCTGCTGATCCTTCAGCAGGTTGACGCCGTTGATCGACGCATTCGCCCCTTCGCCGCCGAAGCGGACGAACGCCTGATAGCGGCTGAGCACCGAACCTGTAGTCAGGCTGAACGTATTGTACTGCGTCCTGCCGTTGAGCGTGACGATCGCGGTCGAGATGTTGCTGGCGTCGCGCGCATCCTCGACGAGACGGACGTGCTGGACATCGGCCTCCTCGCCTGCCCACAACACGACGGCATCGTTCACCTGATAGCCGTGCGCGCCCTTTGCTGCGACAAAACTTTCCACCAGCGTGACCCGCGCGCCCTTGCCTATCTGCAGCAGCGAGCGCGTGAACGAGGACGCGGACGGCTGCGTCGTGACGTGAACGATGTGCAGCGGCTTGGTCAGCACGGCGTCATCGGCGACGCCGATAACGACGCCATCGGTCGCCATCGCGGCGTTGAGCGACACCATCACGTCCGTTGTGGCATTGGTGCGCAGCAGGTCCGCGCGCGCCGCGTTGTCGGCGCTCTCCAGCATGTCGTGAAGCGTGCGGACATCGACGCCCTTTTCCAGCGCGCCGAGATCGGACAGTTCCGGCGCGAACGCGCCATCGACCAGCACGAGCCTGCAGCCGCCCTTCACCTCGATCTGAGCGAGCGCCTCGGACGCGCGCTTGAGCGCATCGGCATCGGGGCGCGCGGCAAGCGGCGCGACCTCGCGCAGCAGCACGCGCAGGTCGGTGTATTTCCATTCCTCGATCCGGCGATGCGGAAGCCCGCGCTGCGCGAACTCCGCGAAGGCAGCCTCGCGAACCTCGGCGACGGGACCCTTGCCCGGAAGACGACCCCGCGCGGCCGCGAAAATATCGCTGGCGGCGTGGTCGGTCGTGGGCTTGACCAATGCAACGTTCATGATGGCGCTCAGGCTGCTTTTTCTTCGAACTGGG
>NZ_MKRN01000076.1 GCF_001896955.1 Nitrobacter sp. 62-13
AAGCGGCACCATGACCGTCGGCGACCGCGTCTTCAAGGTCGGCGACGTCATCACCATCGATGGATCGCTCGGCCAGGTGCTGGCGGGACAGATGCCGATGATCGAACCCGAATTGTCGGGCGAGTTCGGCACGCTGATGGGATGGGCCGACGAGGTTCGCAAGCTCCGCATCCGCGTCAATGGCGACACGCCGGCCGACGCCCGCACGGCGGTGAAGTTTGGCGCCGAGGGGATCGGCCTGTGCCGCACCGAGCATATGTTCTTCGAGGAAACCCGAATCCGCACCGTGCGCGAGATGATCCTGGCCGAAGACGAGCAGGCGCGCCGCGCGGCATTGTCGAAATTGCTGCCGATGCAGCGCGCCGATTTCGTCGAACTGTTCGAGATCATGAAAGGACTGCCGGTCACGATCCGGCTGCTCGATCCGCCGTTGCATGAGTTCCTTCCGCATACGCAAGCCGAGATCGAGGAAGTCGCGCGCGCGATGAATACCGATCCGCGCCGGCTGGCTGACCGCGCCCGCAGTCTGGCCGAGTTCAATCCCATGCTTGGCTTTCGCGGCTGCCGTCTCGCGATCGTCTATCCCGAGATCGCCGAGATGCAGGCCCGCGCGCTTTTCGAGGCTGCGGTCGAGGCCGGCAAGCGCACCGGAAAGGCGGTCGGCCTTGAGGTGATGGTGCCGCTGATCGCGACCAAGGCGGAGTTCGATCTGATCAAGGCGCGGATCGATGTGACCGCGCAGTCGGTGATGCGCGAGACCGGAGTCAGGCTGAATTATCAGGTCGGCACCATGATCGAACTGCCGCGCGCCTGTCTTGTGGCGGGCGAGATCGCGGAAAGCGCGGAGTTCTTTTCGTTCGGCACCAACGATCTGACGCAGACGACCTTCGGCATCAGCCGCGACGACGCCGCGAGCTTTCTCGGTACGTATATCGCGAAGGGCATTTTGGAGATCGATCCGTTCATCTCGATGGACCGCAACGGCGTCGGAGAACTGGTGAAGATCGGCGTCGCCCGCGGCCGCAAGACCCGGCCGAATCTCAAGGTCGGCATCTGCGGCGAACACGGCGGCGATCCGGTATCGGTGGCGTTCTGCCATGAGATCGGATTGAACTATGTGTCGTGCTCGCCCTATCGCGTGCCGATCGCGCGCCTTGCCGCCGCGCAAGCCGCGCTTCGCAAGACCGTTGCAAACCAGGCCTGATCGCCCGTCCCGTTTTGGGAAATTGCGGCCGCGCCTTTGGACGCGTTTCCTTCACGCAAACCGGCATCTCTCCTCGGGTCAAGCCCGAGGACATGCTTCGCGCGAAAACGCTATAGCGTTGACCTGATCTTTACCATTCCGCCGGAGCGGTTGTTTACCAACCTTTGCAACGTCCGCGACCGACCCCGACTACGCTCTTGCCTGTGGTGCGCGCGCATCGCCGATTAACGGCCTCGCAACTTTAATTGGATATTACCGAAATCGATCGAATTGCACCGACCGTGCGGATCGATCGCATGTGTGGCGTTGCGTGAGCGTGTCGATGTTTGTGTTGCGTAACCAACCGAAGGGTGCGCGTCTTGCACTCTTCGGTTTCGGTCTCTGCTTCTTCGCATTGATCCCGAACGAAACCGGCTATCAGGATATCGCCGCGCTGTTGGCGCATCAGCCCGGCGTTGCCGAACGCTGGCAAAAGCGTGTGTTCGCCTCCGCCGTCAGTTCGATTCAGGTTGCCACCTTCAGCTTCGGCCGTCCCGTCGGCACCGCCGCGCCGCGTGCGGCCACGCTGCTGCTTGCAAGCCTCGACGATCAGAGCGGCGGCATCGTTGCGCGTAACCCGCTGCTGCGGCCGCCGCCTCGCTACCGGGCTTCTGATTTTCCCAAGGTCGATCGGACGCTGAAAGGCGATCGTCTGACTATTGTGGCGCCGGAGACGCAACCGGGAGCACCGGCGAGCGCGCCGCAGGAGTCCCCGACATCGAATACGTCGGTGATGGGAGCCAAGACCGCGGCGGCCACGCATGCCGCCGAGCCGGCGGCGCTCGATCCCGAACTGGCGGAAGCGCTGAAAGCGCCGCCGCTGCCGCAATATGATG
>NZ_MKRN01000077.1:0-1875 GCF_001896955.1 Nitrobacter sp. 62-13
CCTCGCTCGGAAAAGGTCTGGCATCGGCGGCGCTCGGCGCGCTGCTGCAGGCGCGCGGCTACAAGGTCCGCCTTCGCAAGCTCGACCCCTATCTCAACCTCGATCCCGGCACGATGTCGCCTTACCAGCACGGCGAGGTCTTCGTCACCGACGACGGCGCCGAGACCGATCTCGATCTCGGTCATTACGAGCGCTTCACCGGGCGTCCCGCGACCAAGCAGGACAACATCACCACCGGCCGCATCTATCAGGACATCCTGACCAAGGAGCGCCGCGGCGATTATCTCGGTGCGACCATTCAGGTGATCCCCCACGTCACCAACGCCATCAAGGAGTTCATCCTCGACGGCAACGACGGCTACGACTTCGTGCTGTGCGAGATCGGCGGCACAGTGGGCGACATCGAGGGGCTGCCGTTCTTCGAGGCGATCCGCCAGCTCAAGAACGACCTGCCGCGCGGCCATGCGGTCTACGTCCACCTGACCTTGCTGCCGTTCATTCCGAGCGCGGGCGAGCTGAAGACCAAGCCCACGCAGCATTCGGTCAAGGAGCTGCGCTCGATCGGCATCCAGCCCGATATCCTGTTGTGCCGCACCGACCGGGAAATCCCGAAGGAGGAGCGCCGCAAGCTCGGGCTGTTCTGCAACGTCCGCGAAAGCGCCGTGATCGAGGCCCGCGACGCCGACAACATCTATGCCGTGCCGGAAGTCTATCACGCCGCGGGCCTCGACGACGAGGTTCTGGCGGCGTTCGGAATCGAGCCGGCCAGGCCGCCGGCGCTGCAAGGCTGGCACGAGGTCAACGAGCGTATCCGCAATCCCGAAGGCGCGGTGACGATCGCGATCGTCGGCAAGTACACCGGCATGAAGGATGCCTACAAGTCGCTGATCGAGGCGTTGTCCCATGGCGGCATCGCCAACAAGGTGAAGGTCAATCTCGACTGGATCGAGAGCGAGGTGTTCGAGAACGAGGACGCCGCGCCGTTCCTCGAGCATGTCGACGGCATTCTGGTGCCGGGCGGGTTCGGCCAGCGCGGCGCGGAAGGCAAGATCAAGGCGGCGCGGTTCGCCCGCGAGCGGCACGTTCCTTATTTCGGCATCTGCTTCGGAATGCAGATGGCCGTGATCGAGGCGGCGCGCAATCTGGTGGGAATCGAGAACGCAAACTCGACCGAATTCGGCCCCACCAGCGAACCGCTGGTCGGTCTGATGACGGAATGGCTGCGCGGCAACGAACTGGAGAAGCGCTCCAGGGCCGGCGACCTTGGCGGGACCATGCGGCTCGGCGCTTACCCGGCGACGCTCACGCGCGGCAGCCGCGTTTCCGGAATCTATGGCGGCGCGCTGGAGATTTCCGAACGGCACCGTCATCGCTACGAGGTCAACACGGCTTACAAGGACCGGCTTGAGCAGCACGGCCTGCGCTTCTCGGGCATGTCGCCCGACGGTGTTCTGCCCGAGATCGTCGAATACGAGGATCATCCGTGGTTCATCGGGGTGCAATACCATCCCGAACTGAAATCGCGGCCGTTCGAGCCGCATCCGCTGTTCGCCTCATTTATCCAGGCGGCGGTGGTGCAGAGCCGACTGGTGTAAAAACGAAGGCAATGGTGTTGCCCGGATACATCACGCGCTCGTGAAGTTCCCGGAGCGCCGCAATCTCTCTTGAGAATCCTCATACGCGGACACAGTGTATGTCGTGTTTTTTGGGGGCACATCACGTTATGAAAAATCTTCTTCTCGCATCCATTGCCATGATAACAATGACGGTTTCGGCGTCGGCTGCCGATCTTGCGCTGCGCTACGCCAAGGCTCCGCTTTCGCCCGTCGCCGCCGTCCATGATTGGTCCGGCTTTTATGTCGGCGCTCACCTAGG
>NZ_MKRN01000077.1:1897-11142 GCF_001896955.1 Nitrobacter sp. 62-13
TGAAGCAGGCGCTGCCGGTTTTCACGGAAATCCGTGCCTCGCTCGGATTGCCCGTCCTCACCGACGTGCATGAGGCTGCGCAATGCCGCGAGGTCGCGCAAGTTGTCGACGTGCTGCAGATACCTGCGTTCCTGTGCCGGCAGACCGACCTTTTGCTGGCGGCGGCGGCGACCGGCAAGGTTATCAACGTCAAGAAAGGGCAATTCCTCGCGCCCTGGGACATGGCGAACGTGGTCGCCAAGGTCACCGGCGGCGGCAACCGCAACGTGCTGGTGACCGAGCGCGGGGCGTCATTCGGCTACAACACGCTGGTGTCGGACATGCGTGCGCTGCCGATCCTTGCGCGCACCACCGGCGCGCCTGTCATTTTCGATGCCACCCATTCGGTGCAGCAGCCGGGCGGGAAGGGAGCGTCGTCCGGCGGCGAACGCGAATTCGTGCCGGTGCTGGCGCGCGCAGCCGTCGCGGTCGGCGTCGCCGGCGTGTTCATCGAGACCCATCCCGATCCCGATCATGCGCCGTCGGACGGTCCCAACATGGTGCCGCTGCGCGAGTTCGAGGCGCTGGTGCGGCGGCTGATGGCGTTCGATGCGCTGGCGAAGGCGGCCGATCCGGTCACGGCGAAATGACATCGACCACCCCGGCCGTGGCCGGACAGCACAAACTGCCGCCGCTCCTGAATATTGTCGCGCTCGCCACCTTTGCGGCGAGCCTGTCGACGCGCGCGCTGGACCCGGTGCTGCCGCATGTCGCCGACGACATGGCGGTGACGGTGGCGACCGCCGCCGGCCTGTCGGCGGTCACCGCCTTTTCGTTTGCCATCGTGCAGCCGCTGATCGGCGCGGCGGCCGACGTGTTCGGCAAGGGGCGGCTGATGCTGGTGTGCCTGGTGCTGCTCGGCATCTCGAACGCAGCCGGCGCGCTATGCACGTCCTACGGCGCGCTGTTCGTGACGCGCATCTTCGCCGGGATTGCATCGGGCGGTGTTTTTCCGGTCGCGCTCGGCATGGCGAGCGACCTCGTTCCGGTGTCGCAGCGGCAGGTGGCGATCGGGAGGACGATCGCGGGCACGGTGAGCGGCAATCTGCTCGGCGCTTCGTTTTCCGGCGTGATCGGTGATCTCGTCGGCTGGCGTGGCGTGCTCGTCGTGCTCGGCGTGCTGGTTCTGGCCGCCTCGATCGCCGTCGGAGTTGGATTCCGTCGCGGCAACGCGATCGTGGCCTCGCGGCAGATGAAGTTCACGGATCTGCGCCATGGCTACCGGCAGATCTTCACCAATCCCAACGCCAGGATCTGCTACTCCGCGGTTTTCATCGAAGGCTGCTGCGTGTTTGGACTGTTTCCTTACGTCGCGGCGTTTCTGTTCGAGCTCGGCGAAACGCGGCTTTCGGTTGCCGGCATCGTCATCGCCGGATTTGCCGTCGGCGGCCTGTTCTACACGATGACGGTCTCGCGCTTGCTGTCGGTGTTCGGCATACGCGGCATGATGATATCCGGCGCAATGCTGGCGGCGGCGCAGATCGTTGCCGTGGGTCTCGGTCCGGACTGGCGTATCCAGACACTCAGTTTCATCCTGATGGGCTGGGGCTTCTACATGCTGCACGGCTGCCTGCAGGTGTTCGCCAGCGAATTGTCCGAGCGGGCGCGGGCGACCGCGTTGTCGCTGCATTCGTTCTTTTTCTACATGGGACAGACGGCCGGTCCGATCGCCTATGGCGCAAGCCTCGCCTGGGCGGGGAAGTTTCCGACCCTTGCCGCAAACGCCGTCGTCGTCGCGATTCTCGGATTGATCTGTGCGCGCTTGCTGGCCGGAAAAGCTGGAGCGCGCGCCGGATAGAGCTGCGCGGCTCAGCCCCTGCCGCGATATGGCGCCACGTCCTGATCGGGAATCCAGAGGCCCTTTGGCGCCTTGCCGGTCTGCCAGAACACGTCGATCGGAATGCCGCCGCGCGGATACCAGTAGCCGCCGATGCGCAGCCATTTCGGCCTGACCGCGGTGGCGATGCGCTTGCCGATCGCAACGGTGCAATCCTCGTGAAAAGCGCCATGGTTGCGGAAACTCGCCAGATAAAGTTTGAGCGATTTCGACTCCAGCAGCCACGATCCCGGCACATAGTCGATCACGAGGTGAGCGAAGTCCGGCTGGCCGGTGACCGGGCACAGCGCGGTGAATTCCGGCGCGGTGAAGCGTGCGACATAGTTGGTGTCCTTCTGCGGATTGGGCACACGGTCCAGCTTCGCGGCCTCCGGCGAATCCGGCCACGTCACCGCGCGGCCAAGCTGCAGAGAGGATTTTGGCGAGGAGGGAGGCTTTCGTGGCATGATTATCTCCGTCGGAGCGCGATCAGTAAAACGGAAGCCGGCTTTGCGTCCGATCGCGCTCTATTTGAGCGGCGCATGATCTTCTCGCCAAACCGCTCACACTTTGGCGGATCATGCGCTTTTGATAGCCAATCGTAACGAATACGTCACGATTCACGGCCTTTCCCGCGCCCGAGCATTGCTGTAGAAGCACCGCAAAATCCAGTGATTCAAGTGATTCAAGAGGTTCTTAATGACCGCCATCGTCGACATCATCGGCCGTGAAATTCTCGACAGCCGCGGCAATCCGACCGTCGAGGTCGACGTGGCGCTCGAAGACGGTGCGATGGGCCGCGCCGCGGTGCCGTCGGGTGCTTCCACCGGGGCGCATGAGGCGGTCGAACTGCGCGACGGCGACGACACCCGCTATTTCGGCAAGGGCGTGCGAAAGGCGGTCGACGCGGTGAACGGCGAGATTTTCGATGCGATCGGGGGCATGGACGCCGAACAGCAGACCCAGATCGACGATATCCTGATCGAACTCGACGGGACCGCGAACAAGGGCCGGCTCGGCGCCAACGCCATTCTCGGCGTGTCGCTGGCGCTCGCCAGGGCTGCGGCGGACTCCCTCGACATGCCGCTGTACCGCTACGTCGGCGGCGTCTCGGCGCGGACGCTTCCGGTGCCGATGATGAATATCGTCAACGGCGGCGTGCATGCCGACAATCCGATCGACTTTCAGGAATTCATGATCATGCCGGTCGGCGCCGCGACCTTCTCGGACGCGTTGCGCTGCGGCTCGGAAATCTTTCACACCCTGAGAGCCGAATTGAAGAAGGCCGGCCACAATACCAACGTGGGCGACGAGGGCGGGTTCGCACCGAACCTGCCATCGGCCAGCGCGGCGCTCGATTTCATCATGGGCGCCATCGCCAAGGCCGGCTACAAGCCGGGCGACGACGTCGTGCTGGCGCTCGATCCGGCCGCGAGCGAGTTCTTCAAGGACGGCAAGTATGTCTATTCAGGCGAGGGCAAGACCCGCTCGGTCGAGGAACAGGCCAAATACCTTGCCAAGCTGGCGGCGGACTACCCGATCGTTTCGATCGAGGACGGGATGGCCGAGGACGATTTCGAGGGCTGGAAGCTCCTCACCGACCTGATCGGCAACACCTGCCAGCTTGTCGGCGACGACCTGTTCGTCACCAACGTGGCACGGCTCGCGGACGGCATCAGGAACGGCCGCGCCAATTCCATCCTCATCAAGGTCAACCAGATCGGCACGTTGACCGAGACCCTGGCCGCCGTCGAAATGGCCTACAAGGCCGGCTACACCGCCGTGATGTCGCACCGCTCGGGCGAGACTGAGGACTCCACCATCGCCGATCTCGCGGTCGCCACCAATTGCGGGCAGATCAAGACCGGATCGCTGTCGCGCTCGGACCGCGCCGCCAAGTACAATCAGTTGCTGCGCATCGAGCAACAGCTTGGCGCTCAGGCGAAGTATGGCGGACGCGCGGCACTGAAGGCGCTGGCGTAACGCCGGTATCGCACGGACAAAGAGACCAGCCAGCGCGTGGGGGGCATACCGGCCTGTTCCCGAAAGGGACGGGACCGGCTTCCCTTACTGCGCCGCAGGCGCTGCCGAGACCTCATGGTGTCTGGCGGGCTGCCTGATGCGATGGGTGCCCCTGCCTACGGCCTGCAGCACCGCCGCGATCGCCTGGCGATGGAGGGCATCCGCCTTGTCGATGACGAAATGGTTGTAAGCGCCGCTTTCGTTCAGGTTGGACAGTCTGCCGCGGAACTGTTTGCCGGCCTCGACCGGACGGCCCCAGGCCGTGGGCACGTAGAAATTGATGATTCGGTGCACATTCGGCGGAACCCGGTCCGGCGCGGTCGGATCGAAGTTCACGATCAGCGCCACCGGAATCCTGCTGTCGTTCAGCTTGCGCGCCAGGGAAATCGTCGTGTCCGCGCCGTAGGAATGGCCCATCAGGATAATGGGCTCGCGATTGCCCGCACGATATTGGGCCGCGATGCTGTCCGCGAGCGACGACCAGGACGTATAGGACACGGCCTCGGCCCTGACGCCGACTTTCTCGAGCTTGGCGGCCAGTTCGTCCATGCCGAGCGAAAAGACGTTGAACAGGCCGCGCATCAGGTAGACATGACCGGGCCGGTGCGGCGCGGCGGTTTGTGCGTCGGCCGAACTTGTCACCATCCCGCCGATCACCAACAGGACGAGACTTACCATTGCGGCACGCAGGCCGCGGCGCGCAGGCTGGAAAATGGTCAGCATCAAAGGTTCCAGTTCAAATGACGTGGGACCGCACTATATTTCGCCTCCACGTTCTCCCGTCAATCGCGCCGCCATAAATCCTGTGGGTTGTGATTGAAACGTCACAACCGATCTTGTTTCCGGACGCGTATTCGCGGCCGGATTTGTAGTATCCTGACCATGGCTGGAGCGCGCTGATACACGTATCCGCTCGCAAAACACTCTATTTGATGACAGCGGGGGAAGTGACGAGATCGCATGATCGCAAGACGGCATGTCTTTCACATTGGCGGATACGATCCGATTTCGCCCGAGCAGCAGCTTGACCGGTTCCGCCGGTCGCTGGCGCTGTTTCAGCGAACCTGGGGCGTGAAAGCCGCCATTGTGAGCGGAATCGATGCGACGCCGGTCAGCGCGTCATGGGAGATGGAGGCCTCGGGTCCCAACTGGAACACCCGCACGTCTTACGAAATGTTGCGGTGGGACGACCTGATTCAGGAGGATCATGCCCGGGGCATGTGGTCGCGTCTGCGGGAAGCCTTCGTCACGCTGGTCGACTTCATCGTGACCGGCACGCTGTTTCGCTTCATGTATTCGAGCTGGAAATACGCCGGCTTCTTTCTGTTTCCGTATCTGTATCTGGCAGGCTTTGCCGCGTGCGGGGCTGGCATCGGATACGGTCTGGTGCGGCTCGCCGGTGTCACCGGGCTTGCGGCTATCCTGCTCATGGCGGCTGCGACAGTCGCCGTGACGGCAGGTCTGCTGTATCTCTTGGGTTGGCGATGGCCGATCAACCACGTCTTCGATGACTGGATTTTTTCGCGCGAGTTCGTCTACGGCCAGCGGCCGCGCATGGATGTGCGGATCGACCGGTTCGCGGAGCGAATCCTCGACAGGGTTCGCAACGCCGATGTCGACGAGATCGTCGTTGTCGGTCATTGCCTCGGCGCCGCTCTGGTGATGGATGCGGTTGCGCGCGCGCTCAAGCGCGATCCGGATCTTGCGAGGTGCGGCCCTGCGCTGTGCATCCTGACCGTCGGCGCCACCATTCCGAAGTTCTCGCTGCATTCGCGGGGCGGGCGCATTCGTCAGGCCACGCAAGCTGTCGCCGACGAGCGTCGAATCCGGTGGACCGAATATCACGCGCGCGACGACGCCATCAGTTTCTACCGCTTCGATCCGGTGACGTTGAAGCGTTTCAGCCGCGAGCGCTCCGACGGACGTCCGAACATCCGGCGCGTCCAGTTGCACGACATGATGGACAAGGCCAGCTTCCGCCGTCACCGCTTCAACTTCATGCTGTTGCACTACAAGTTTTTGATGGGAAACAGCGTGCGCGCCAATTACGACCATTGCCTCATCGTTTGCGGTCCCTTGCCGTTCGACGAGATCACCGCGCCGCGCGGCGGCGTCGAGCGTTTCGGAGAGGACGGCGCTCTTCTTACGAAAGCCCGGTCCGTGACGACGGCCGCGGCCATTCCGGCGGATGCCGCCGCCGACGCGGTTTAGGCGCAGCGTTGATCATGTCATCGGTCGCGCTCGGACAGACGATCTGGCTCGTCGGCATCGTCGCCTGGTTCATCATCCGCTATCCCTACGCCCGGCGCGCGCGGCGCACCGCGACCTTGCGGCGCGACGGCGCCTGGCGCGAGCGGGCGCTTCTGGCTGTTGCGTTTTTCGGTCTGTTTGCGATCCCGGCCCTGAATCTTGCAACGGGATGGCCGCGCGCGTTCGCCCATGATCCGGGTTACGGGCTCGTCGTGCCCGGCGCCGCATTGTTCGTGTTTTCGCTCTGGCTGTTCCGTCGCTCGCACAAGGATCTCGGCCGGCAGTGGTCGGCGGCGCTCGAGGTGCGCGAGGGACATCGGGTCGTCCGCAACGGCGTGTACCGGTCAATCCGCCATCCGATGTATGCCTCGTTCTGGCTGTGGGCGGCCGCGCAAGCCTGCCTGCTGCCGAACCTCGTCGCCGCCCTGAGCGGACTCGTCGCCGTGGCGCTGTTGTTCTTCGCGCGCGTGAATTTCGAGGAACGGATGATGATCGACGCCTTTGGCGACGACTATCGGCGCTACATGCAGGAAACAAAACGGATTATTCCCGGGGTGTATTGATCGGCGCGAGCCGGCCTCGTCAATATGACGCGCGGATCCAAATCGTCCGACTTGCAATGCGGGTTCCGATAAATAGATGCATTTGCATTGTTCAGCACCCGCCGGATTTGAAGCGACACAACCACAGGATCGATCATGGCATCTCAATTCAGCGTCGCCGTTATCGTCGGCAGCCTTCGCCGGGAGTCATTTTCCCTGAAAATCGCCAAGGCCTTGACGAAGCTTGCGCCATCCTCGCTAAAGCTCGACGTCATCACGCTCAACGAATTGTCGTTCTACAACCAGGATCTTGAGGCCACGCCGCCGGCCGACTGGGTGGGTTTTCGCGAGCGCGTGAAGAAGGCGGATGCCGTCCTGTTCGTGACTCCCGAATACAACCGGTCCGTTCCCGGCGTTCTGAAAAACGCCATCGATGTCGGATCGCGCCCCTACGGACAGAGCGTCTTCGACGGCAAGCCCGGCGGCGTCGTCAGCAATTCGCCGGGCGCCATCGGCGGGTTCGGCGCCAATCATCATCTGCGCCAATCGCTGGTATTTCTCAACGTGCCGGTGCTGCAGCAGCCGGAGGCCTATGTCGGCGGAATCGGCGATGCGTTCGACGAGAAAGGTGAACTGGTCAAGGCGTCCTTGCGCGAGTTTCTCGAAGCCTACATCAAGGCCTTCGCCGCCTGGGTCGCGCAGCAGAAGAAATAGGAGCCTGCGCGAGAACCGGCCGTTAGCGAAGCCTTAACCGGGTCGCCGCATCGTCCGGTCATGGTCTCGCGCTCACGACTCAAATCGCTGCTTACCGGGCTTGCCCTCTACACGATGGCAGCGATGATCGTCGGCTATTTCGGCGTCAACGCCTATACCGGCAAGTACGGGTTGAATGCCCGGCAGGAGCTTGACCAGGAGATCGTCGCGCTGACTTCGGAGCTGGCGCGGCTGAAGGCCGAGCGCGCGAAGGGCGAGAAGCGCGTCGCGCTTCTGCGCTCCAGCGGAATCGACCCCGACATGCTCGATGAGCGCGCCCGCTTCCAGCTCGACTATGCCAATCCGCGCGATCTCGTTCACGTCATCCACCCGAAATAATCGGACCGCCCGGTCCCTTTGCGCGTGATTGCGTTCAACCGCGAAAACCTATCGTCTAATTTCAAAAACGTTCCCTTTTCGGTCACGGAATTTCGCAGGCGTTGCGATGCGGAAAGCCGCGCGCGTCAATTTGATCGCGCGCTTTCAAGGTTGTGTGAGTTGAGCTAGAGAAGGTGATCCTTCTCGCATCCGGATTTGACATGGCCGCATCCAAGAAAAACGTCGCGCAGACAGCAGACAACGGTTCGGACAGCCAGTCGCCCCCCGCGTTCACGCGCGAGCAGGACCTTCAGGCCTTGCGCGACATGCTGCTGATCCGCCGTTTCGAGGAAAAGGCCGGCCAGCTTTACGGAATGGGCGCGATCGGCGGTTTCTGCCATCTCTACATCGGTCAGGAAGCGATCGTGGTCGGGATGCAGATGACGCTCGGAAAAGGCGATCAGGTCATCACCGGGTACCGCGACCATGGTCACATGCTGGCCTGCGGCATGGATGCCAAAGGCGTGATGGCCGAACTGACCGGGCGCCGCGGCGGCTATTCCAAGGGCAAGGGCGGCTCCATGCACATGTTCAGCAAGGAGAAGCACTTCTACGGCGGCCACGGGATCGTCGGCGCGCAGGTGTCGCTCGGAACCGGCCTTGCCTTCGCCAACAGCTATCGCGGCAACGATCGCGTCAGTCTTGTTTACTTCGGAGACGGCGCCGCCAACCAGGGCCAGGTCTACGAGAGCTTCAACATGGCTGAACTGTGGAAGCTTCCGGTGGTCTACATCATCGAGAACAATCGCTACGCCATGGGCACCTCGGTGACCCGCTCGTCGGCGCAGACGGATTTTTCCAAGCGCGGCGTGTCCTTCAACATTCCCGGAGAGCAGGTCGACGGCATGGACGTCCGCGCCGTGAAGGCGGCCGGCGACAGGGCGGTGAAGTGGTGCCGCGACGGCAACGGCCCCTATATCCTGGAGATGCAGACCTACCGCTATCGCGGCCACTCGATGTCCGATCCGGCGAAGTACCGCACGCGCGAGGAAGTCGACAAGGTGCGGCACGATCAGGACCCGATCGAACAGGTTCGCAACCGGTTGCTGGCCGCGAAGGTCTCGGAGGACGAACTGAAGAAGATCGACGCCAAGGTGCGCGAGATCGTCAATACGGCCGCGGATTTCGCGCAGAACGATCCGGAGCCTGACGCGTCCGAACTCTACACCGACATTTACCGCTGAGCGCGCAAGCCTTTTTTTCGGAGCGATCATGCCAATCCAAGTTCTGATGCCCGCGCTTTCACCGACGATGGAGAAGGGCAACCTCGCCAAGTGGCTGAAGAAAGAGGGCGAGGCGGTGAGGGCCGGCGACGTCATTGCCGAGATCGAGACCGACAAGGCCACCCTGGAGGTCGAGGCGACCGACGAGGGCACGCTCGGCAAGATTCTGATTCCGGAAGGCACCAACGATGTCGCGGTGAATACGCCGATCGCGACCATTCT
>NZ_MKRN01000077.1:11173-13364 GCF_001896955.1 Nitrobacter sp. 62-13
TCCAGCGAGGTCGCCGAATCCCGCGCGCCGGTCGGGGAGGGCAAGCCGATGATCTCGGATCCCAGGCGACCTGCCGGCACTGCGGCGGAGATTCCCGAGGATCCCGACATTCCCGCCGGCGCCGAGATGGTGACGATGACCATTCGCGAGGCTTTGCGCGACGCCATGGCCGAGGAAATGCGCCGCGACGGCGACGTTTTCCTGATGGGCGAGGAAGTGGCCGAATATCAGGGCGCCTACAAGGTTTCGCAGGGCCTTTTGGAGGAATTCGGCGCGCGGCGCGTGATCGATACCCCGATCACCGAGCACGGCTTTGCCGGCGTCGGCGTCGGCGCGGCGATGGCTGGCCTGAAGCCGATCGTCGAGTTCATGACCTTCAACTTCGCGATGCAGGCGATCGACCAGATCATCAACTCCGCCGCCAAGACGCTTTACATGTCCGGCGGACAGATGGGCTGCTCGATCGTGTTCCGGGGACCGAACGGCGCCGCCGCGCGCGTCGCCGCCCAGCACAGCCAGGATTACTCGGCGTGGTATTCGCAAATTCCGGGGCTCAAGGTGATCGCGCCGTATTCCGCCGCCGACTACAAAGGGCTTCTGAAGGCCGCGATCCGCGATCCCAATCCGGTGATCTTTCTCGAGAACGAAATCCTTTATGGGCACACCGGTCCGGTGCCGAGGCTCGACGACTATGTGTTGCCGATCGGCAAGGCGCGGATCGCGCGCGCCGGCCAACACGTCACACTGGTCTCGTGGTCGAACGGCATGACCTATGCGCTGAAGGCCGCGGACGAACTCGCGAAGGACGGCATCGAGGCCGAGGTGATCGACCTGCGCACGCTGCGCCCGATGGATACCGACACCATCGTCGCCTCAGTGCGGAAGACCGGCCGTGCCGTGACCGTGGAGGAAGGCTGGCGGCAGTCGGGCGTCGGCGCGGAGATCGTCGCGCGGATCATGGAGCATGCGTTCGATTATCTCGACGCGCCGGTGATGCGCGTCTCGGGCAAGGACGTGCCGATGCCGTATGCGGCCAATCTCGAAAAGCTGGCGCTGCCGTCGATCGCCGAAGTCGTCGAGGCGGCGAAGGCCGTCTGCTATCGCTGAGCGGGGCTGACATCATGCCGATCAACATCCTGATGCCCGCGCTGTCGCCGACGATGGAAAAGGGCAACCTCGCCAAGTGGCTCAAGAAGGAAGGCGACAAGGTGAGGTCCGGCGACGTCATCGCCGAGATCGAGACCGACAAGGCGACCATGGAAGTCGAGGCGGTGGACGAGGGCACCATCGCGAAGATTCTGGTGCCGGAAGGCACGCAGGACGTGCCGGTCAACAACGTGATCGCGGTGCTCGCCGGCGACGGCGAGGATGTGAAAGCGGCGGCGAGCGGCGGCGGGACATCGCCAACAAAGGCCGAAGCGAAAAGCACCCCCTCACCCCAACCCTCCAAGAGCGAGCCTAGCTCGTCTCGACCCCAGAGGGGAGAGGGGGCAGGCAGTGCTGGGGCGGCGGCGTCGGTTGCGAGAACCGAAACGGCGAGACTTGCTCCGTCACCTCTCCCCGCTGGGGAGAGGTCGACTGCGAAGCAGTCGGGTGAGGGGGTGGGCAGTGCGTCTGGGAAGCCGTCAACGCCACAAGCCAACGGCCACGCCCGCATCTTCTCCTCGCCGCTGGCGCGACGGCTGGCGAAGGAAGCGGGCATCGAACTGTCGCGTATCGAAGGCAGCGGCCCGCATGGCCGCGTCGTCGCGCGCGACGTGGAGCAGGCGAAATCCGGCAAGGGGCTGAAGGCACCGGCGGCTGCGCCCGCAGGCGCGTCCACCATTGCTCCCGCGATGTCCGACAAGCAGATCCTGTCGTTGTTCGAGGACGGTTCCTACGAGATCGTGCCGCACGACAATATGCGCCGCACGATCGCACAGCGCCTGACCGCCTCGATACAGACCATTCCGCATTTTTACCTGACGATGGACTGCGATATCGGCAGGCTGCTTGCCGCGCGCGAGGACATCAACGCATCCGCGCCGAAAGACAAGGAGAAGAAGCCGCTCTATAAATTGTCGGTCAACGATTTCGTCATCAAGGCGATGGCGATCGCATTGCAACGCGTGCCGAATGCCAATGTGAGCTGGACCGAAGGCGGCATGCTCAAGCACAAGCATTCCGACATCGGCGTCGCGGTGGCGATGCC
>NZ_MKRN01000078.1 GCF_001896955.1 Nitrobacter sp. 62-13
CAGATCGGAGCGCACCCCAGCATAGCTGCCGCGCCAGAAGCCGGGCAGGTCGCGCGTCACCTGCACCGGGCGATGCGCCGGCGACAGCAATTCCAGAACCAGAGGCACCTTGCCTTGCGCAATCGTCGGGTGCGCCGTCAGGCCGAACAATTCCTGCAACCGGACGGCGATCGTCGGCCCCTGCTCCGCTCCATAGTCGATCGCGAGCATCGTGCCGGTCGGAGCCTCGAAATGCGTCGGCGCCTCCCGCTCCAGCCGTGCGCGCAAACTCCACGGCAACAGCGCCATCAGCGCCTCCGACAGATCGCTCGCGGAGAAATCCTTCAGCGATGTTTTGTCGGACAGCGCGGGCACCAGCCAGCTTTCGGCGTCGGCTGCAAGTCCGGAAACGGAGAGATCGGGCCACTCATCGAGTCCCTTCCGGCCTTCCGCCGCGCGCAGGAACATCACCCGGTCGCGCCATTGCTTGAGCGATTTCGACCACGGCAGGCGATCCGGTCCCGCACCCATCAGCCCTTCCGCGAGGATGCGCGCGGTCTCCGGCGAGGGAACGACCGCCAGCGGCGCCTCGGAGAGCGTGATCGCATGCAGCCGTTTCCGGCGGCGCGCCCGCAACGCCATCGCCGCGCGGTCGAACGTGACCTCATCGTCGGCCTCGATCTGGTCGGCGAAGCGCGCCTCGATGTCGGCCTGCGCGATCGGCACGGCCAGCAGGATGCGGCCGTTGGCGGCGGCGCCGGTCAGTTCGGCAACGGCGATGAAGGGGTCTCGCGCCAGCCGGGAGGCCGGGTCGACCGTCGCGCCGCGGCCGTTGGCGAGCACGAACGAACCGTTGCCGCGATTGCGCGCCACGCGATCGGGGAATGCGAGCGCGAGCATCAGACCGGTAGAAAGCTCTCCATCGCGCGTTTTTTCTCCTCCCGCTTGCGGGGAGGGAGAACCCCTCACCTGCGACACCCAACGCTCCGCGAGTTGCCTTGCGCCTGAGGCGCGCGGCGAGCGGTCGCGACGGAAATTGTCGAGCCGGGCGTCGAGATCGACGCTGTCGCCGCCGAGGCCGCGCTCGGTCAACACCGCAGCGATCTCAGCGGCCTCCCGGCCCGCGCCAAGCCGGTGCGAATCGACGATCATGCGCGCGAGCCGCGGCGACAGCGCCAGCGCGCGCAGGCTCTTGCCCTCGTCGGTGCTGCGGCCGTCGGCATCGATCGCGCCGAGTTCGCCCAAGAGGCCGCGCGCTTCGTTCAAGGCGGGCGCGGGCGGCGCATCTAGGAACGACAACACCGCCGGATCGCGCACGCCCCACTGCGCAAGATCCAGCACCAGCGACGACAGATCGGCGCTGAGAATCTCCGGCTGGGTATAGGCAGGGAGCGAGGCGGTCTGCGGCTCGTCCCAGAGCCGGTAACACACGCCGGGCTCGGTGCGGCCAGCCCGGCCGCGGCGCTGATCCACCGCGGCGCGCGAGGCGCGCACGGTTTCCAGCCGCGTCAAGCCGATATCGGGCTCATAGCGCGGCACCCGCGCCAGGCCGGAATCCACCACGATGCGGACGCCTTCGATGGTCAACGAGGTCTCCGCGATCGACGTCGCCAGCACCACCTTGCGTTGGCCTTTCGGCGCCGGCGCGATGGCGCGATCCTGCACCGCGGCGTCGAGCGCGCCGAACAGCGGAACAATCTCGACGGATGGGTCGTGGACCCGTTCGGCGAGCATATTATGCGTTCGACGGATTTCGGCCGCTCCCGGCAAAAATGCCAGCACCGAGCCGGCATCAGCGCGCAGCGCCATGGCGATCGCGTCAGCCATCTGCCGCTCCAACGGCGCGTCGGGCCTGCGGCCGAGATAGCGCGTCTCGATCGGAAAGGCGCGGCCCTCGCTTTCGATCACCGGCGCGTCGCCAAGCAGCTTCGCGACCCGCGCGCCGTCGATGGTCGCGGACATCACCAGGATGCGCAAATCCTCCCGCAAGCCGGTCTGCACGTCGCGCGCCAGCGCAAGACCCATGTCGGCATCGAGCGAGCGTTCGTGAAACTCGTCGAACAGCACCGCAGCGATGCCGGTCAGTTCCGGATCGTCGAGAATCTGCCGCGAAAAGATTCCCTCGGTGACGACTTCGATGCGGGTTGCGCGCGACACTTTCGAGCCGAACCGCACGCGATAGCCGACCGTTTCGCCGGCGCGCTCGCCCAGCGTTTGCGCCATTCGTTCCGCGCTGGCGCGCGCCGCGATCCGGCGCGGCTCCAGCACGATGATTTTCCTGCCCGCGGCCCAGGGCGCGTCGAGCAGCGCCAGCGGCACCCGCGTCGTCTTGCCGGCGCCGGGCGGCGCCACCAGCACGGCCGTATTGTGCGCACCGAGCGTTCGTCCGAGTTCGTCGAGCACGGCGTCGATCGGGAGCGGCGTGGCGAATTCTCGGATCACCGTTTTGGTTCCGTCATCACCCACGAAAGCGGGTGCTCGCGTAAAGCAGGTTTCAATGATTTCGAAGGCGGATGTACCGGATACCTCGCCTTCGCAAGGTATGACAGCCGGTTCGTGCCCGCCGTGATCCTTCGATGGTTAATGGCCCGTTCCGATCACGACCCCATGAAACATGGCACATTATTTGATTGGTGAAAGGAGAAAGCAACCGATCCTCCTGTAAACGCGCCCGATCGCGCTGAAAAGAGACACCGATGACCGGAAACGGCACAGCCGCACTGAAGAACGAACGGGTCGACTGGGTCGACTATGCCAAGGGCATCTGCATCATCATGGTCGTGATGATGCACTCGGTGCTGGGGGTC
>NZ_MKRN01000079.1:0-32050 GCF_001896955.1 Nitrobacter sp. 62-13
TGCCGCCTTCATAGATCAGGTCGACGATCAGCTTCACCTCGTGCAGGCACTCGAAATAGGCCATCTCCGGCGCGTAGCCGGCTTCCACCAGCGTCTCGAAGCCGTTCTTGATCAGTTCGACGAGGCCGCCGCAAAGCACCGCCTGTTCGCCGAACAGGTCGGTCTCGCACTCTTCCCTGAAGGTGGTCTCGATGATGCCGGCGCGGCCGCCGCCGATCGCGGAAGCGTAGCTGAGGCCAAGGTCATGGGCGTTGCCCGACGAGTCCTTGGCGACGGCGATCAGGCAGGGCACGCCGCCGCCGCGCTGGTATTCCGCACGCACGGTGTGGCCGGGCCCTTTCGGCGCGATCATCAGCACGTCGAGATCGGCGCGCGGATCGAGCAGGTTGAAATGCACGTTGAGCCCGTGCGCGAAGATCAGCGCCGCGCCCTTCTTCATGTTGTCGTGCAGATGCTCGCGGTAGATGTCGCCCTGCAATTCGTCGGGCGTCAGCATCATCACGACATCGCCCCACTTCGCGGCCTCGGCGACTTCCATCACCTTGAAGCCCGCGCCTTCGGCCTTCTTGGCGGAGGCGGAACCCTTGCGCAACGCGATCGCGACTTCCTTGACGCCGGAGTCCTTCAGGTTCAGCGCATGGGCATGGCCCTGGCTGCCATAACCGACGATGACCACCTTCTTGCCCTTGATCAGGTTCAGGTCGGCGTCCCGATCGTAATAAACACGCATGGTCGTTCCTCTTTTGCGGCCGTCAACGGCCAAATCAACATTTGTGGGGTAGCGCGAGCACTCAGCCGAAAGAAGCGTGCCCGCTTTTAGGGCGATGCTTGCCGGGAGACAAGCCCGCAGCGGCGCCCCGCCGATGAACCGCAAGGCTGTCCAGGGACCTCGCCGGACAACCGCGCCCTACATGATCTTACATCCGTTCCGGTCCACGCCCGATCGCCGCGACGCCGGTTCGTGATACCTCGACAAGACCGATCGGCCGCATCAGGTCGACAAACTGATTGATCTTCGAGGTGCCCCCGGTGATCTCGAACACGAAGCTCTCGTTGGTGGCATCGACCACGCGGGCGCGAAACACCTCCGCGAGCCGCATCGCCTCGATGCGCTGGTCGCCCGAGCCCTTGACCTTGACCATCGCCAGTTCGCGCTCGATGGATTTGCCGGTCAGCGTCATGTCCACGACCTGGTAGACCGGGATCATGCGATCGAGCTGATGCTTGATCTGCTGGATCACCATCGGGGTGCCGGTGGTGACAATGGTGATGCGCGAGACGTGCTTCTGGCTTTCGGTCTCCGACACCGTGAGGCTTTCGATGTTGTAGCCGCGGCCGGAGAACAAGCCGATCACCCGGGCCAGCACGCCGGGCTCGTTGGCGACCAGCACCGACAGCGTATGCGTCTCGTTCGGATCGTGACGCTCTTCGAGAAAATAGGCGGAAGCGGGCTGGTTCATCTTCAAATCCTGTCACTCTCTTTCGTCATGCCCGGCCTTGTGCTGGCAATGACGACTTCTCCAGCTCACACCAGCGCCTTGCCGCCGGCGAAGGCGGCCGCGGTCGCATCGTCATTGGCTTCCGCCGGCAACAGCATTTCGTTATGCGCCTTGCCGGACGGAATCATCGGGAAGCAGTTTTCCAGCGCCGCGACGCGGCAGTCGAACAACACCGGCTTTTTCACCGAGATCATTTCCTTGATCGCGCCGTCAAGATCGGACGGCTTTGTCGTCTGGATCCCGACGCAGCCGAAGGCATCGGCGAGCTTGACGAAATCCGGCAGCGCTTCCGAATATGAATGCGACAGGCGATTGCCGTGCAGCAACTGCTGCCACTGCCGCACCATGCCCATGTACTGGTTGTTGAGGATGAAGATCTTGATCGGAAGCTCGTGCTGAACAGCCGTGGACATTTCCTGCATCGTCATCTGCACGGAGGCATCGCCAGCGATGTCGATGACAAGGCTGTCGCGATGCGCCACCTGCGCGCCGAGCGCGGCCGGCAGGCCGTACCCCATGGTGCCGAGGCCGCCCGAGGTCATCAGGCGGTGCGGCTCCTCGAAGCCGAAGAACTGCGCCGCCCACATCTGATGCTGGCCGACTTCGGTGGTGATGTAGGTGTCCCGTCCGCGCGTCGCCTCGAACAGGCGCTGGATCGCGAACTGCGGCAGGATCACGTCGTTGTTCTTCTTGTAGGCCAGCGAGTTGCGCGCGCGCCAGCGTCCGATCTCGAACCACCACGGATCGATCTTCGGCGCCTTGCCTTCAGCCTTGAATGCCTGCAACAGGTCGGCCATGACGTTGCCGGCATCGCCGATGATCGGCACATCGACACGGATGTTCTTGTTGATCGACGATGGATCGATGTCGATGTGAATCTTCTTTGACCCCGGCGAGAACGCGTCGGTGCGCCCGGTAATGCGATCGTCGAAGCGCGCGCCGATGCACAGCATGACGTCGCAATCGTGCATCGCCATGTTGGCTTCATAGGTGCCGTGCATACCGAGCATGCCCAGCCAGTTCTTGCCGGAGGCCGGGTAGGCGCCGAGCCCCATCAGGGTCGAGGTGATCGGAAAGCCCGTGGCTTCGACCAGCGCGCGCAATGTCTTCGAGGCGTCGCGGCCGGAATTGATGATTCCGCCGCCGGTATAAATCACCGGCCGCTTGGCATTGACCAGCAGCGACACCGCCTTGCGGATCTGTCCGGCATCGCCCTTGACCTGAGGCTTATACGAGACATGGACGTCCGACTTGCGCGGCGGCGTATAGGTTCCGGTCGCGAACTGCACGTCCTTCGGCACGTCGACAACGACAGGTCCGGGCCGGCCCGTGGTCGCCACGTAGAATGCCTCGTGCAGCACCTTGGCGAGATCGTCGACATTGCGCACCAGCCAATTGTGCTTGGTGCAGGGCCTGGTGATGCCGACGGTGTCGCATTCCTGAAACGCATCGTTTCCGATCAGGTGGGTCGGCACCTGGCCGGTGATGCAGACCAGCGGGATCGAATCCATCAGCGCATCGGTCAGCGGCGTCACCATGTTGGTGGCGCCGGGGCCCGAGGTCACGAGCACGACGCCCGGCTTGCCGGTCGAGCGGGCGTAGCCTTCGGCCGCATGACCGGCGCCCTGCTCGTGCCGCACCAGGATATGTTCGATGTCGCTCTGCTGAAAGATCTCGTCATAGACCGGAAGCACCGCTCCGCCCGGATAGCCGAAAATGTGTTTCACGCCGTGATCGACGAGGGCGCGGACGATCATGGCCGCACCGGTCATCTGTTGGGGGGCGTGGCGTTTGCTGTCGCTCATGGTCGGCTCCGTCGGCTCCGGATCGTCGGAAATAAAAAAGGGCCTCTGAAGGCCCCCGGGCGCACCGCCTTGGATTCGGACGGCCTTAGCCGTCCCGGGCGGCGCTCCAGGGTACGACGATAAGGGATACCAGGTCGGTAACAAAATTACGCATTTTATCGCCAGAATTCCCAAAGGTTGCGCGGGTTATAGAGGCCGGATTCGCTGTCGTCAACCGATTTCAGGCTCAAACGGCCGAACTCCACGATGCTCACTTCGTCCTCTCGGCCGGACCGACGCAACTGGGGTAAGGAGCTCGTTCTCCAGGAATTATCGGGCAAAGCTTCAAAGGCCCGAGCTTGTTATAGCGGTCAGACCACTTTGCAACGTCCACGGGTATCGGCTCCCTGGAAGGAGCCGCCCGCTCGGCCCACTGCACAGTATAAACGTCAGCCACTCCTTTGATGACCACGATCAACGCCGTCTCGCTTGTCGTGCCCCTGGTCATTGGAGTCGCGCCGCAGGAAACAACAGCGGCGATCGCATCGAAGCCACTCACTTTGTGGTTGTTGATGGATTGCGCGCTGAACGAACCCGGACACGCGCGCTTGAAACCACCGGCCATCGCGTCGAAGACGACTTTGGGGGTTAGGCCAGGTTTCGCAGCGAGGCCTTTTATGCCCGTAACCGTGATGATCTGTGTCCAGTGGTCTACCGTCTCACCGGTCAACACCGCTTCCCGAAGATAGGATTGCGGCTGGGCTTTTTCGAATGCGGTTGTAAATCCCGCCGGATAGCCCGTGCCCATCAACTGACTGAAAATCGGGGTGATCGTTGTAGCGGACAAATTCTTATGCGCCTGCTCGGCGCTGCCCGCGTATGCGACCGCGCACCCGCATACTATTGTCGCAGCCACCTTTGAGGGCGTCTTCAAAAGACTTGTCGTGGTCATCGCGGATTTCATCAGCTTCATCAGACGCAGCTTTGAAGCGCATATTATCTAAATGGAGCTTCAAACCACGAACAAATCGCCGCTTCCGCGTCCTCAGGCCCCACCCATTCGAATTCCGGCAACTGGTGGCGGAACCATGTGAACTGCCGCTTGGCGTAATGGCGGGTGTCGGCGCGGCCAATCCCGGCAGCCTGCTCCAACGAAAGCTCACCGCGCAGATGCCGGATCAGCGCCGGCACGCCGTGCGCCTTCATCGCAGGCAAAAGCGGATCGAGGCGGCGTTCGGCCAGCGCCGCGACTTCCTCCAGCGCTCCGGCCTCGAGCATCGCACCGAAGCGGGCATCGATCCGCGCATAGAGCGCATCGCGATCCGGGGAAAGGAAGACCGCCCTCACCCGCCCGGGCGGCAGCAACGGCGGCAAGCCATCGCGATGCCAGTCGGTCAGCGAGCGGCCGGTCGCCTCGACGACTTCGAGCGCGCGGGCGATGCGGGTGCGGTCGCGCGACTTCAGGCGCTCCGCCGCCGCCGGATCGCGCCGAGCGAGAACGGCATGCAATGCCTCGGGCCCTTCGCTTTCGAGTCGCGCCCGCACGGCGTCACGCACCCGGTACGGAATGGGCGGCACCGCCGACAGGCCGCGGGTCAGCGCCTTGAAGTAGAGACCGGAGCCACCGACAAAGATCGGCAGCCGGTTTTGCGTGCGCGCATCCTGAAGAGCTTTGGCCGCGTCGCCGACCCACATCCCCGCGGAGCAGTTCACGCTCGCATCGACATGACCGTAAAGCCGGTGCGGCGCGCGCGTTTCCTCGTCCGGCGTCGGACGTGCCGTGATGATACGGAGATCGCGATACACCTGCATGGAGTCGGTGTTGATGACGATGCCGCCGGTCCGCTCGGCAAGCGAAAGCGCCAGCGCCGACTTGCCGCTCGCCGTCGGTCCTGCGATAAGCACGGCGCCCGATGCTTCGCCTTCCGCCTCGCCAGGATTTACCCCGCTCATGTCGCTCGTCGCCACGCTGATCTGCAATCCTGCCAACCCCGCGCTCGATAGCACGGTGCTGGACGGCGCGCGCGCAATTCTTGGCAATGCCGGGCCGGCGCATTGGCTGTGGGACGAAGTCGCGGCCGACATTCCCTTCGAAAGTGAGGAGACCATTCCTGCGATCGTGCAGCGCCTGCGCGAAGCGCGCCGCGACCTGCCGATCGACATTGTGGTGCAGCCGCAGCTTGGCCGGCGCAAGAAGCTTTTTCTGGCCGACATGGATTCCACCATGATCGGCCAGGAGTGCATCGACGAACTCGCCGATTTCGCCGGTCTCAAGGCGCATGTCGCCGCCATCACCGAACGCGCCATGCGCGGAGAAATGAAATTCGAAGACGCGCTTCGCGAGCGGGTGGCGCTGTTGAAGGGCCTTCCCGTCACCGTTGTCGACGACGTACTGGCACAACGCATCACGCCGACGCCGGGCGGCCGCGAACTGGTCATGACCATGCGCGCCAATGGCGGCTATACCTGCCTGATCTCCGGCGGCTTTACGCTCTTTACGAAAGCGGTGGCCCCCATGATCGGCTTCCAGGAAGATCGCGGCAATACGCTACTTATCGAAGACGGGAAATTGTCAGGCAAGGCCGCCGAACCGATCGTCGGCCGCGAGGCAAAACTTGCGACGCTGGTCGAACTGCGCGAGGCCTTCGATCTCGACAATGTCGATACGCTTGCCGTCGGCGACGGCGCCAACGACCTCGGCATGATTCAAAACGCAGGTCTTGGCGTCGCCTATCACGCCAAGCCGGCGGTTGCCGCAGCGGCCGCCGCGCGAATCGACTATGGCGACCTCACTGCCCTATTGTATGCGCAAGGATATCGGCGCGACGAGTTCGTCAGCGAATAGATTGGTTCTGGGGCATAGCAGATATCAATAACGTCGGCATTCCGAGGGGCGCGTAACTGCGAACCCGGAAACCGTCATCCGTGCGACTGCTGTTACCCGAAACGCCCATACAGGGACCATGAATTTCTGGTCGGCTCGCATTGCAAGCCGTCGGAACGACGTGCTGAAGATGCGGTCGCCCGCCTACTTCAGACTCAGCGCCACGAACCGCAGTTCGCCCGCGCCGTTCGAGACCATCAGCAGCACAGCCTTTTTGCCGTCCTTCTTCAACTGGTCGACGCGCTTGCGGATATCGGAAGCGCTGCTCACGGCTTCCTGCGCCACCTCGACGATGACGTCGCCGGCGCTGAGCCGCTTCTCGGCAGCGTCCGAATCCGCCTCCACATCGGTGACAACGACGCCCTTGACGCTGTCCTTGATCTTGTAGCGCGTCCTCAGATCCTTGCTCAGCGCGGCGAGATCGAGGCCGAGCGCCTTCTGCGTTTCGAGCTTGTCGCCGCCATCGGGCCTGGTCTTGACCGACACGGGCATGGCCTTGTCGCTGTCATCGAGCCGCCCCAGCGTCACTTTCCTGGTCTCTTCCTTGCCCTTGCGGATGACCACGACGTTGACGGTCTTGCCGACGGCGGTGTCGGCCACGATGCGTGACAGGTCCTTCGGCTCCTTGATGTCCTTTCCGTCGAAGGAGATGATGACGTCGCCCGGTTCGATGCCGGCGGGCTTGGCCGGCCCCTTGTCCTCGACCCCGGCGACCAGAGCCCCGCGCGTCGGCTTGATATTGAGACTGTCGGCGATTTCATCGGTGACCTGCTGGATGCGAACGCCGAGCCAGCCGCGCCGCAACTCACCGAACTGCCGCAACTGATCGACGACGCCGGCGACCGTTTTCGATGGCACGGCGAAGCCGATGCCGATCGAGCCGCCTGACGGCGAGATGATCAGCGTGTTGACCCCGACGACCTCGCCGTCGAGGTTGAAAAGCGGACCGCCGGAGTTGCCGCGGTTGATGGCGGCGTCGGTCTGGATGTAGTTCTCATACGGACCGTTGTTGATGTCGCGGTTGCGCGCCGAGACGATACCGGCGGTAACCGTGCCGCCGAGGCTGAACGGATTGCCGATGGCGATCACCCATTCGCCGAGCCGCAACTTGTCGGAATCGCCGAACTTGACGGCGGTCAGCGGGTGCGGCGGCTTGAACTTCAGCACGGCGAGATCGGTTTTCTTGTCCACGCCGACGATCTCGGCCTTGATCTTGGTGCCGTCATTCAAGATGACGTTGATCTCGTCTGAATCCGCGATGACATGATTGTTGGTGACGACGATTCCGGAGGGATCGACGATGAACCCGGAGCCGAGCGAGTTGGTCTTGTGCGGCTGCAGGCCACCGTCCTTGCCGCTGCGGCGGTTCTTGAAGAAGTCGTCGAAAAACTCTTCGAACGGCGAACCCGGCGGAAGTTGCGGAATGGCGCGCCGCCCCTCCGCGCCGCCTTTGGCTTCGATCGTCTGGGTCGTGGAGATGTTGACCACCGCGTCGATCACCTTCTCCGCGACGTCGGCGATGCCGTCAGGACCGCGGGCCAGGGCTGGCGCGGATATCAGGACACTCGCGGCACCGAAGCAAAGCGCGGCCAGCAGGGAACGCCGGCGAAGTCTCAATGCGGGGATCGCTCCGGTCATCTTTCGAATCTCTCCTGGAGAGGCATGTCGTCGGGCCTACAGTGCGCCCGAACACCGTATCGACGCAAGCAGCGGAAATTGCGTTCGCCGACACCAACGGCATCGATTGCGGCGAAAAGCTGGCGCTGCCTTCACGATGCTGTTGCCGGGACGCCGTGCCACCGCTGGTTTTGCGAACCGGACCGCTCGCCCGATGCAACGCCGTTCTTTGCACGGCTATGAACCGGCCATGACGGATCAGCCCGCTTTCGCCAAAACGCAAATGGCTTTAATGCCGGACCAGCCAGATCAGGATCAGGCCCACGATGGCCGAACCGATGCCGATTATCCGCAACACGTGTTCCGGCGACGCCAATGCGCTTTTCATGGCCCGCCGCGTCAGATCCGGCGCCGCCGCGAACAGGATGCCTTCGAGCACGAAGAGAATACCAAGACCGATCAGGAAATCGGCAAAGGCAATGGAACCCATCGGACGGCCCCCGGCATCCCGTCTCGGAGTTACTGCTTCGGCGCGGGTGCGGACGGCTTGCCGCCGGAATTTCCGAAGAAGCGGAAGAAGTCGGAATCGGGTTTCAGCAGGAAGCGCGTATCGCTACCCTTCAAGCCGTTCTGATAGGCGGTCATCGACCGGTAGAACGCAAAGAACGCCGGCGCCTGATTGTAGGCCGCGGCAAACAGCCGGTTGCGCTCACCATCGCCCTGACCGCGAATCTGCTCGGCCGCGGAATTGGCCTCGGCGATGATCACGGTCGCTTCGCGATCAGCCTTGGCCCGGATCTCCTGCGCTTTCTGACCGCCCTGAGCGCGGAACTCGGCGGCTTCGCGTTGCCGCTCGGTCTGCATCCGCTGATAGATCGCCTGGCTGTTCTGCTCGGGCAGATCGGCTCGGCGAATCCGGACGTCGACCACGGAGATACCGTATCCGGCGGCCTCCTTGTCGAGTTGGTCGCGAATGCGGGCCATCAGCATTTCGCGCTCGTCCCGCACGACCTGGATGAACGTCACCTCGCCGAGAACCCGGCGCAGCGATGCGTTGAGCAGCGTCGTCAACTGAATATTGGCGGCCTGGACGGTGCCTACGCTTTGATAGAAGCGCAGCGCATCCTTGATTCGATAGCGCGCGAACGCATCGACGACGAGCCGCTTCTGATCCGATGCGATAACTTCCTGCGACGCCTGCTCGAGGTCTAGAATTCGCTTGTCGATCGGGATCACGGTATCGACGAACGGCGCCTTGAAATGCAATCCCGGCTCGGTGACGACGCGCACCGGTTCGCCGAGTCGCACCAGCAACACCTGTTCGGTCTGGCTCACGGTGAATACGGAACTATATCCCACCACGAGCAAAGCCAGCCCGAGCAGCAATCCGGCAATTCCTAAAACTCCGATTTTCATCGAGCGCTCCCGTTCGTCTTGGCCGGCTGGTTCGCGGTCGCGCCGCCGCCGCGCTGCGATGTCAGTTCGTTCAACGGCAGGTAAGGCACAATACCGGAAGACGATGAGCCCAGATCGTACACGAGCTTGTCCGCGTCCCCGAGCACATGCTCCATGGTCTCCAGGTAGATGCGCTCGCGCGTCACGTCAGGCGACGCCTTGTAGGCTTCATAAACCTGCAGGAACCGCGAACTCTGACCTTTGGCTTCGGCGATCGCCTGCTCCTTGTATCCTTCGGCATTCTGCACGATCTGCGCGCCCCGTCCGCGCGCGTCGGGAATGACGCGATTGGCATAGGTCTGGGCTTCGTTCTGCAGCCGCTCGAGGTCGGAGCGCGCTGCCTGCACGTCGCGGAATGAATCGATGACCTGAGCCGGCGGGTCGACCTTCTGCATCTGCACCTGCTGGATCAGAACGCCGGCGCCGTACTGGTCCAACGTCTTCTGCATCAACTCCTGCACGGAGGCTTCAATCTTGGTTCGCTCGGACGTCAGGATCGGTTGAATATCCGAACGTCCCACCCACTCGCGCATCGCGCTTTCCGCTACCGCCTTGACGGTACCTTCCGGGTTCTGGATGTTGAACAGGAAGTCGCCCACCCCACCCGGCTTGATCCGCCACAACACGGTGAAATCGACGTCGACGATGTTTTCGTCGCCGGTCAGCATCAGGCTTTCCTCAGGCACATCGCGCATCGTGCTGGTGTTGCGCGCCGGGTCCTGCGCCAGCGTCAAACCGATATTGAGGGTCGAGACGCGCAGCGCCTTCGGCAGCAACACGGACTCGATCGGGTACGGCAGGTGATAGTTGAGGCCGGGCTGCACCGTCCGCACATGCTTGCCGAAGCGCAACACCACGCCGAGTTCTTCCGACTGCACGCGGAAGAAGCCGGACATGCCCCAGATCACAAGGGCGCCGATCAGGATCAGCACAATGCCCATGCCGCTGAGATGTCCGCCCGGCAGCAGTTGTCGGATACGTTCCTGAGCGCGGCGCAGCAGATCCTCGAGATCGGGCGGCTTCGGCCCCCCCGCCGGTTGCGGGCCGGATCCCCATGGTCCTTTCGGACCAGAGCCCCACGGACCTCCGCTTTGATTCTTCCACGGCATCGATACTCTCCTCCGCGCGGATCCGGGCTTCGCAAACCCCAGCCTCGCTCTGTCTGTTCGACCTTATAGGGGACGCACACGGCCCTTACAACGCGGCTTGTTGGCCGCAAGGAGCTATATCCGAACAGAAAATTGTCAATGTTAACGTCGCGGCGCGCGATTACTGCGGCGTCCGACGGCGATATGTCACATAAGAATAGTCGGTGGTGTCGCCTGCTGCCGCCTCGTTTCGGCTCCGGTCGGTTTCGTGCCAGACCGACGGATCGATCGCGGGAAAAACGGAATCGCCATCGATCTCGGCATGAACTTCCGTCACTTCGAGGCGATCGGCCGCAGGCATTGTCGCGGCATAAATCACCGCACCGCCGATCACCGCGATCTCGGTGACCGACCGCCGCAGCGCATCCCCTTTTGCGACGGCAAGGGCGTCTGCCAGCGACCGTGTCACCACCGCCCCGATCGCGGCAAAATCCGGATCGCGGGTGACGACGATATTGGTTCGCCCAGGCAGCGGCCGGCGCAACGAGGCAAATGTCTTGCGGCCCATCACGATCGGCTTGCCCATGGTGATCGCCTTGAAGCGCTGCTGATCGGCCTTCAGCCGCCACGGAATATCGTTATCCTTGCCTATCACGCCGTTCTCGGCCATCGCGACGATCAGGACAATTTCGGGATGCGGGGAGGCGTTCGCGATCACACCGCGACCTCGGCCTTGATGTGCGGGTGGGGATCGTAGTTCTCGAGTTTGAAATCCTCGTATTGGAAAGCGAAAATATCCCCTATCTTGGGATTGATCGTCATCGTCGGCAGCGGACGCGTCGGTCGCGTGAGCTGAAGCCGCGCCTGGTCGAGGTGATTCAAGTAGAGGTGCGCATCACCGAGACTATGCACGAAGTCCCCGGGCTTGAGCCCGGTGACCTGTGCGACCATCATCGTCAGTAGCGCGTAGGACGCGATGTTGAAGGGCACGCCCAAGAACACATCCGCGGAGCGCTGATAAAGCTGGCACGACAGTTTTCCGTGGGCGACGTAGAACTGAAACAGGCAGTGGCAGGGGGGGAGCGCCATCCTGTCGACATCAGCCGGGTTCCAGGCGCTGACGACCAGCCGCCGCGAATCCGGATTGCGTCGGATCATGTCGACCACGTTGGCGATCTGGTCGATGCTGCGTCCATCCGGCGCGGGCCATGAGCGCCACTGCGAGCCGTAGACCGGGCCGAGATCGCCGTTGGCGTCCGCCCATTCGTTCCAGATCGAGACGCCGTTATCTGTCAGGTACTTGATATTGGTGTCGCCTTTCAGGAACCAGAGCAGTTCATGCACGATCGATTTGAGCGAGAGCTTCTTGGTGGTCAGCAGCGGAAATCCGGATCCGAGATTGAAGCGCATCTGATGCCCGAAGATGGACAACGTTCCGGTGCCGGTCCGGTCATGTTTTTCCGCACCGTCGCTGAGTATTCGTTCGAGCAGATCGTGGTATTGATTCATGGCGTTTGGCGTTTTCGAGCTTGTCAGCTTGGCGTCCGACCGACTGGGCCGACAGCAGCGACTCGGGTCTTACCCGAATTATACCGGGAAACGGGATCGCGGCGGCAGGCGGATTTCGCCTCCATTCCCCAATATAGGTGAGGACTGCAACGGTAACGACGTCGGATTCGTCGAATCGGTGTCCGGCTCGATTTCCGCGCGGCGCTGACCGGAAGCGCGAAATATGCCCGCAAACACCTTTTTTCTTCAACCCTTGCAGACTATATTCAGCCTGCCGGTTCGCCGGCTATGGAAATAAATGGCCGTCGTAATAAACCATTCGGACCCGGGGGCAGTACCCGGCGCCTCCACCAGAGCCCGACTTTTGTCACCCATTGCGGGTTCCGGCGGGGGCGAAACAGGATCGACGAGGGCGTAAAGGGCTCGCTTTTTCTCGGTATGGTTCCGCCGTTATCGGGCTATGCAATAGTTGCAAACGACAACTATGCTCCGGTTGCTCAGGCTGCGTAACGCGGTTTGAAAGACCACTCTGAAGTCCTGATGGGTTAAGCTCCGTCAGGCGGGGTTCGGAGGCACCTGGCAACAGAAGCCTCCACTATCATCATTCGCCGCTTGCTCGCCGGGCAGCGGCAAGAATTTCACAAGTCCGACCACACCATTGCTGACCTGGCGCGAGCGCCGGAGTAGAATCGGCGAGGTCCGCGAGTCGGCTCCCATACGCTCGCAGCGGGTTTGTACGACTTCTGCGGAGGTGATTAGACCAAACGATGTCAACCGATCATATCCGATACGATGTGCTGACCAGCGATGCGATGCGCGGCGTTTTGCGCCGGGTGCTGACGGACGCCGCCGAACAGGGGCTGCCGGGCGAGCATCACTTTTTCATCACCTTCCTGTCGAAGGCCGACGGGGTGAAGATATCGCCCCGTCTTCTGGCGCAGTACCCGGAGGAGATGACCATCATTCTCCAGCACCAGTTCTGGGATCTGGCGGTGAACGAGGATCACTTCGAGGTCGGCCTGTCTTTCGGCGGCATACCCGAGCGCCTGGTGGTTCCCTTCAACGCAATCAAGAGCTTTTTCGATCCGTCCGTCCAGTTCGGCCTGCAGTTCGAGCCCGCCGAAACCGCGACAGCCGAGAACGCCGCGCCTTCGGCATCGCCTGCGCCGGAGGTCTTGGCCGTTCCGGAAGCTCCCGCCCTGCCCGCCGCGGCTGAAATCGAGGACAAACCCAGGCCTGGCGAAGGCGCCGAGGTTGTCAGATTGGACCGCTTCCGCAAGAAGTAGTGCGCGTTGCATGCTGAGTTGTCCCAATCCGCAACGATGCGGCCGGCGGCGTTCGCCATCGCCGCATCGAGCATAACGGATCTGATTCATGGCTTCGTCACCACGCAAAACAGCGACGCGCACGGAAACCGACAGCTTCGGCCCCATCGACGTTCAGGCTGACCGCTACTGGGGAGCCCAGACCGAGCGCAGCCGGCAGAACTTCCGCATCGGCGACGATCGCATGCCGATGCCGATCATCCGGGCGCTCGGCATCGTCAAACTTGCAGCGGCCCAGACCAATCGCGAACTCGGCCTGCTCGACCGGCGGCGCACGACCGCAATCATTCGCGCCGCGCGCGAAGTCATCGACGGCAAGCTCGACGATCATTTTCCGTTGGTTGTCTGGCAAACGGGCTCGGGCACCCAAACCAACATGAACCTCAACGAGGTGATCGCGAACCGCGCCAACGAGTTGCTCGGCGGAGAACTCGGCGCCAAAAAGCCCGTTCATCCCAACGACCACGTCAATATGAGCCAGTCGTCGAACGACTCGTTTCCGACCGCGATGCACATCGCGGCGGCCGGCGGCATCGCGTCCGACCTGGTCCCCGCTCTCACCGCCCTGCTCAAGGCGCTGCGCAAAAAGGAAAAGGCGTTCGCTCGTATCGTCAAGATCGGCCGCACCCACACCCAGGACGCGACGCCCCTGACGCTCGGCCAGGAATTCTCCGGCTACGCGGCGCAGGTCGAGAGCGGCCTCTCACGACTTCGCGTCGCGCTCAAAGACCTCTACCCGCTGGCGCAGGGCGGAACCGCCGTCGGCACCGGTCTCAACTCCAAGCCGAGATTTGCGAAACTGTTCGCGAAACACGCGGCGACGCTGACGAAACTTCCGTTCACCAGCGCGCCCAACAAATTCGAGGCGCTGGCCTCCAACGACGCCTATGTTTTCGTTCACGGAGCCATCAACGCGGTCGCGACCGGCCTGTTCAAGATCGCCAACGATATCCGCCTGCTGGGGTCGGGGCCGCGGTCCGGCCTCGGAGAATTGATCCTTCCCGAAAACGAGCCGGGATCGTCCATCATGCCGGGAAAGGTCAACCCTACCCAGTGCGAAGCCATCACCATGGTGTGCTGCCGGGTGTTCGGAAACCAGGCCACGATAACGGTCGCCGGCAGCCAGGGTCACTTCGAACTCAACGTTTACAAGCCGGTTCTCGCCTATTGCATGATCAATTCCATCCAGTTGCTCAGCGATGTCGTGCGTTCCTTCACCGAGCACTGCGTCGAGGGCATTCGCGCCGACGAGAAGCGGATCAGCGAACTGATGCAACGCTCGCTGATGCTGGTCACGGCGCTTGCACCAAGGATCGGTTACGACAACGCCGCAAAGGTCGCCAAGGCCGCCCACGCCCGCGGAACGACCCTGAAGGAGGAGGCGCAGCGGCTGGGTTTCGTCACGGCCGCGGAGTTCGACCGGCTGGTGCGGCCTGACAAAATGACGCATCCCCGATGACCTTCCCTCATAGCGGAAGATCACCCGAGGAGGTGGACATTCTAAAAACAGGGTCCCCCGAAATAGTTATGTTTCATATCGCATCTTGATTTAGAGATTATTTTCTATCACTGTTGCGGTGCATCATGGTAGAGCATTCATAGCCGCTTGTGCAGAGCGGGATATATTTTGAACCTTGAAGGTACGCGTTCCCAGCGTTTGAGATGGCGGAATCGGTCATGGGGGATGTGGTCAATCTAAATCAGCGCAGGAAGCGCATCAAACGGGAACGCGTGGCGGCGGTTGCCGACGCCAATCGAGTACGCTTCGGCCGTCCCAAGGCCGAACGCGATCTCGACGAGCAGCGTATGGCGCGCGAGAAGCACCTGCTCGATCAGCACCGCATCGACACCGGGGACGCATCATGAAGTCACCGGTGGTGAAACGATCGATCGTGGTAGCCGGCCACAAGACCAGTGTGAGCCTCGAGGAGGCGTTCTGGAATGGGATGAAGGAAATCTCGGGCCTTCGTGACATGACATTGTCCGAACTGGTCGGCGAGATCGACAGCAACCGTCAACAAGGCAATCTGTCCTCGGCCATCCGCCTTTTCGTCCTGGACTACTTTCGAAGCCGCGCGACCGATTCAGGATCAGAAAACAGCCCCGGCGCCTGATAGCAAACCTCGATTCTTGCGCAGCAAATTGCATTCGCGCATCGCATCCGTATGTCTGCTCACGTCGGCATCATGATAGTGAGCAACACTTAGGTTGTTTCCCGAATACCGGTACTCGGCTTTTTCAGCTACTATGTACCTGTACCTCGATGATCCGCCACGGCACGATCAGAGGTGGGCCGGCGAAGATCACCCGCATGCCCGCGGCCTGGTCCACCGATGGTCTGTAGCAACCATGTTCGCAGTTCAATCGAATGAGCCGTCCGGTGAGATATCATCGCGCGCCGATGAGGCACGCGTCCGGAATCAGATGGAGCCAATCATGCAAAACGACCAAAGCGGCGATGGCCGCGGCGAGCGTGAATATGCCGTCGTTAAACGATCGGTCGTCGTCGGCGGTCACAAGACCAGCGTGAGTCTCGAAGATGCGTTCTGGACAAGCCTGAAAGATATCGCGATGCTGCGGGGCACGACGCTGTCCACCCAAATCGCCACAATCGATACCACTCGCCGGACCGGCAATCTGTCCTCGGCGATCCGTCTCTATGTGCTCGAGCATTTCCGTGCGCGAGCGGCAAGCGCCATTTTCATCGGCGAACGTCAGTCACCATCGACGCGGCTTGCGCCGCTTGGTCCGGAATAGTTGCAGCGCTCTCGGGTGTTTGGAGCCTTTCCGCGTCCTACGGAGTGGGAAGCGAAAAGTTTCCAGTCTCAAAGAGCCGGTCGCGCGGTCGACGCCGGCGGCCTTTGCACCAGCGGCTGGCGCGAAACAGGCCTCGGAATCGGCGCAGGCCGGATCTGGATCGGCAACGGCAGACGCCCGACCCATGGCAGCGCCGAGGCGCTCGACGCCTGAGACGCCGGACGCCGCGGGACAGCCGACCGCGCCCTCGCGCGAACCCGGCGCGGATCGCGTTTCGGCACGGGCGCATTGGCGATGGGCGCGTCATCCGTCGCCGACGGTTCAGCGGAAACGTCAGGCTGCGCGGCCGGAAGCGATGCCACCGCCGGCGCGGGGATGCTCATCCGGGCTTTTGCGCGCGACCACCGCGGATCGCGCTTCGGCACGGGCGCATTGGCGATGGGCACGTCATCCGTCGCCGATGGCTCAGCCGAAACCTCAGGCGGTGCAGCCGGAAGCGGCGCAGCCGGAAGCGACGCCGTCACGGGCGGCGGAGCAGCAGGAGGCGGCTTGGGGGGCACCTGCATGCTTTGCTCGATCGAATCGAGCCTGCGGGTTTCGCGATCGATCGCCTTGACCGCCAGCCAGGACGACAACGCGGCAACATCAACGCTTGGACTGATCGTGTCGGGAGATCCAGCCGCAAAGATCTGAATTTCGGGACGATCGTTTGCAGACCCCACCGAGGTTGAAGCAAGGCTGGCGCGAATATCGACTTGATCAGCAGCGATGTCATAACCGCCGGAGACGATGGCTCGCGCCCCGTCACCCTCCAGAGTCGTTGCGCTGACGCGCAAGCGGCCATCTTTTACGGTGAACGGAATCTGGGCCGATGCGACCGCCAACGGATTTACCGACAAAGACCGCTCCACGGTCTGCTGCAGTTTGGCCTCGTCCGATGGAGCGCCCTCTCCTGCGCTGATCGCAGCGTCGAACACGTGTGGATCGAGTCCCGGAATACGCGCCTGGTCGAGCGTGATAAGACCGTTGCCGGACAGCGCTCCCGCCAGCGCGGACGCGCTGCGGGCCTCACTCGCAAGCGTGACCTGCGCCGAGGCGCGGCCGGCTGGCATCGCCAGCTTGCCGTAATGCAATGCCGGACCGTCGATGTTCCTGAGTTGAACGTCCGCATTCAAGGCAACACCATCGGTGGCTTGCCGTATTTCAAGACGCGCGGTGGCATCACCATTGCCGATCTTCCCCTTCATCGCATCGAACGTCAGGGAGTGATCGTCACCTTTGAGGGTGCCGCTGACAGGCCGTATCTCCACGCCTCCCGGCAATGTAGCGCGCAGCGCCTCGAATGCGAGCTGTCCGCGCCAGCCTTCCGGCAGACCGGCACGCAGCGGCTCTTTGGTATCGTGTCGCGCGGTGCCGACGACAAATCCAAATGCCGACGCCAGATCGAGCGCGTCCAAGCCGATTTCGCCCTCGACGACGTTTTCCTTACCGAAGGCCACCGCAACGCGCCCGCGCATGCGAGCACCCGCTGCCGCGCCGTCGAGATCGTGGAAGACCACTTTGCTGTCAGCCAGCGTGATATGCGACGACAGGCTGGCGTTCCGGGCGCGGGGGTCGGATGGCTTGAGATCCAGCAGCGGTCCGAGATCAGCCCGGCGGACCGCGAGATTGAGATCAGCCTTGCGCTCGGATGACCATGGCTCCATCGTTCCTTTGATTTCGGCATCCAGGTCAGTTCCCGACATCTTCGCGTTCAGCCGGATCGGTGCATGCCATGCTCCCGTCGCCGTCGCTTTCAGGACCGATCCGTCGCCAACTGCAATCACCCGGTCAAGACCGAGCAACGCCGGCAAGGCTCCGCCTCGCCCCCCCGTCAGTTTCGTCCGGAGCGTGACCTCGTTTCGCGCCAATGCATCAAGGTTGGCCGAGCGCAAATCCGAAAGCGAAGGCGCCGCAACCAGCGACAGCGTGCCTTTCAGTTGCGGCAGATCGACATGGAGCTTCGCGTTGGCCTCAGCCTTGTCTTCGTCGGCGGGGTTTTTATCGACATTCGCCGTAAGGTGAAGTTGCGCGCCTCCCGCAGCCGCCGGCATCGCATTGAGGCGCGCCGCGACAGTCGGCGCGACTGGCGCAATCAGGTCGGTTATTTGTGCAATCGACGCCGATGTCGCATTCAGCGCCAGCTGTCCGGTCGCATTCACGGGGTCGAACGCACCCGACCCTTCTATCAAGAGGCCTCCGGGCGAGCCGATTTTCAATTGCTCCAGCGAGATTGCCGAGTTTGCATAGCTCAATCTGGCGATGAACGGACGCAATTCCTGCCCCGCCGATATCGCGTTTTCGACGTTCAATGAGAGGTGTCCCTCATCCGGCCATTCGGCTTGCGGGCCAGCGATCGCGCGGACCAGACTGGTCGTTGCATCGAGATCGAGACGATCCGCTTTGAGTTCAGCATCGAGGCGCGCACCCTTCCCGGCCGTCGAATTGATAAACGCCAGCCGCCCTTCAACGCTGCCGCCCTCGATATCGGCCCTGAGCTGATCGAACGCAACCTGGCCTGAATCAACGTTCAGATTGCCACGCAGACGCAACCGCTTTTGGCTTTGACGGACGATTTCGCCGCGACCTTGCAGCCAGGCGACAAACGCATCGGGATCGGCCGACGCAACGTCGAGCGCACCCTTGAATTGGGCCGATGGCCCGGGCTGTGCGATCTGACCGTCAAGCACCACCTGCGTTGTGCCGGGCGCGCGGAATTCCAGTCGGCTGACGGTCCACGATGCGGGGTCGCCGCGTAAGTCAATGCCGAAATTTTGTAGCGGACGGCCGCCCAGCATAATTTGGTCGGCACTGATTCCGATGTCGGCGGCCAGCGGAGCTTGTGGAATTTTCGTCAGAACACCCTGCAGCGCAGATAACGTCGTCGCAGGCGCGTCCTTGCCTAACAGACGATCGGCATCGAGCTGACGTGCAAACAATTCGGCGTGAATCCGGGGCGATGCGCCGAAACGAACGTCGCCGACGCCCGCGAGCTTCAGCGCAGTCTCACCCGCACCGTAGCTCGCTTCGACCTGCTCGAGCCGCGCACCGCTCGGGGCAGCCTTGGCCCTGGCCGACACACGCCACGGCCTTTGAGACGGATCGCCGGAAAAATTCTTGCCGGCGGATTCGGCAGCGCCCGCCAGAGTTACCGCGCCCTCGAAATGCGGCGTTCGCTCATCGAATGACAAGATTCCGTCCAGATCGATGGATGCAGCGTGCATTCCAGGGTCGATCGTGACATGCACACGGCTGGCCTCGCCATCGCTCACCGGCCCGGACGATACCCGAAATGGATAGCGCGTGCCTGACAGCACGAAATTGCCGTCGCCGCGAACGGCTGCTCCGGCTCGGACATCGCCGCTGAAAGCGATGTCGCTCAATTCAAGCGTGGTGCGGCTGGCCGCATCATGAAGCGCCACGCGGCCCGTGAGGTTCAACCGGTCGATGGAAACCGAACCGGGATTGAACGATTGTGACGACAGAGGCCAATCGATCCGCCCGCCAGTATCGAGGCCGAGGTCAAGCCCTACGTCGTTGATCGTCAGTTCGGTCGCGCGCCATTCTCCCCGCATCAGCGAACCCAGGCTGAATTCGACACCGAGATTGCCGGCGCGCACCTTGCCCGGATCATTCGGCCCTCCGACCACCACCGAACGAAGCTGCAACGACGGCGACGGGAGCAGCCGGACGTCAAGCCCACCCTCGATTCGAACAGGCGCGCCGATCACGCGCGCCGCCTGCGCCTCGAATTGAGGCCGAAAGCGGTTCCAGTCGATCAAATACGGCCCGATCAGCGCGGCGACGAGCGCGACGATGAATGCAATCGCCAGGCCGAGCAGCGTAGTCTGCACGGTGTCTCCCCCTGAAACGTTCCGGCAAAATCAAATTCCGCTTCCGTCGCGACTGCGGACGCGTGCCAGAGGCCCAAGACTGCCGTATCGATCCCAAGCCTGCAAGACCGAGCCAAAACGAGCCGATCAACATCGTATAATATGGCTAACTGTGGCGAAGTAGCAGCGACGATCGGGTCGGTTCCCGCAGCGACCCGGGACTTCACATCGCGCCAACGGAAGAAGAAGTGATCCGACAAAAGCAGGAAACGAGAATGAAGGGCACGCCAGCCACTGCCATAGACCGCCCGTCGCAACTGTTTCAGTCATCCATCATGCGGATCGAGCCGCAATGGATCGACTACAATGGCCATCTCAACATGGCCTACTACAATGTCCTGTTCGACCGGGCGCTCGACGAGTTCTGGGCGGAGCTTGGACTGGGGCCCGATTACATGGAAACGCGCAATGGCTCGACCTTCACCGCCGAGTGTCACGTGCGCTATCTGCGAGAAATTCATCTGGACGACCCGGTGCGGGTGTCCGTTCTGCTGATTGCTGCCGACGACAAGCGTCTGCACATCTTCGAGGAACTGCGGCATGCGAGCGAAGGATGGCTGTCGGCGACGTCCGAAAACATGACCCTTCACGTCGATATGGCCGCTCGCAAGGTCGCGCCGTTTCCGCCTGATATTCGTGCGCGCATTAAGACCGTCGCTGATGCTCACGAACCGGTCGCACGTCCCGAGGGCATCGGCCGGCAAATCGCGATGCCCTCGCGGTCCCGTTAGCTATCGCTACACGCCGGTGCGACGGCCCCGCAAGAGTCCGACCACCGCAGAAACCACAAACAGGATCAAAGCTATGAAAAAAATGATCTTGGCGATTTCTATTGATGCACCCGCAATACCGCCGAAGCCGAGAATACCGGCAATCAGCGCGATAATCAGAAATGTCACGACCCAGCTCAACATGACTTGATCTCCGTGCTTTCGGCGCCCGCGCCTGAGAAAACAATCCGCCCCCGAAACAATAGTTCCCCGTGGCGGGATGGAGGTTTTTACGGAACAAAACGGCGATGGCCGGCACAGAATCGCGGGATGCACTCGGCGGAAAACCGATGCAAACACGTCATCGTCCCTATATATCCACGCAATCCTGCTAAGAAGGCTCCCTTTCGCCGCCCCGCGGTGCCATCGTGGGGAGAAGACGATTCGCATGACCGAGCCGAACAGACAGATCCATCGCGACGTTCCAGAGCACCGGCCTGCCGCCGGCGGCATCGCTGCGCGTGCGCGCGCCGCCGCAACGCCGCAGTATCTCGCCGGACTCAATCCGGAACAGCGCGACGCAGTGGAAACGCTGGACGGCCCGGTCCTGGTGCTGGCCGGCGCAGGCACCGGCAAGACCCGCGTGCTGACGACCCGCATCGCGCACATCCTCAGCCAGGGCCGTGCCCGCCCCGGCGAAATCCTCTCCGTGACATTCACCAATAAGGCCGCGCGCGAGATGAAGCAGCGGCTCGGCCAGATGCTCGGGCAAGCCGTGGAAGGCATGCCGTGGCTCGGCACCTTTCATTCCATCGGCGGGAGAATTCTGCGCACACACGCCGAGCTTGTGCAGCTCAAATCCGATTTTACCATCCTCGATGTCGACGACCAGATTCGCCTGCTCAAACAGCTTCTGCAAGCCGACAACGTGGACGACAAGCGCTGGCCGGCGCGGATGCTCGCGGGATTGATCGACGGCTGGAAGAATCGCGGCCTGACGCCGGCGCAGGTGCCCTCAGGCGAAGCGGCCGTGTTCGGCAACGGTCGCGGCGGCAAACTTTATGCCGCCTACCAGGCGCGATTGAAAATCCTCAATGCCGCGGATTTCGGCGACCTGCTGCTGGAGAACATCCGCCTGTTCCGCGAGCATCCGGACGTGCTGCGGCAATACCAGAACCGCTTCAAATTCATTCTCGTCGACGAGTATCAGGACACCAACGTCGCACAATATCTGTGGCTGCGGCTGCTGTCGCAGGCGCCGACACGCACTCCACTTCCCTCTCCCCTTGCGGGAGAGGGAACGTCAGCACCGGTCGAGACTCTGAGACAGAAAAACATCTGCTGCGTCGGTGACGACGACCAGTCGATCTACGGCTGGCGCGGCGCCGAAGTGGACAACATCCTGCGCTTCGAGCATGATTTTCCGGGCGCCAAGGTGATCCGCCTGGAGCGCAACTACCGCTCCACCGGCCATATCCTCGCCGCCGCCTCGCATCTGATCGCACATAACGAGGGCCGGCTCGGCAAGACGCTACGCACCGAGGACGTCGACGGCGAAAAGGTCACCGTCACCGGCTCCTGGGACTCCGAAGAGGAAGCCCGCGCCATCGGCGAGGAGATTGAACAGCTTCAACGTGCCGGGGAAAAGCTGAACGAGATCGCGATTCTGGTGCGCGCCTCGTTCCAGATGCGCGAATTCGAAGACCGCTTTGTCACGCTCGGGCTGCCCTATCGTGTCATCGGCGGTCCGCGCTTCTACGAGCGCGCCGAAATCCGCGACGCGCTCGCCTATCTGCGCCTCATCAACTCGGCGGCCGACGATCTCGCCTTCGAGCGCATCGTCAACGTGCCCAAACGCGGCCTGGGCGAGGCCACGGTGCAGATGCTGCACGAGATTGCCCGCAAGCGGCGGATACCGCTCAGCGAGGCCGCGCGCGCCGTCGTCGACACCGACGAGATGAAGCCGAAAGCGCGCGGCTCGCTGCGCGCCCTGCTTGACTGCTTCGATCGTTGGCGCGCACAGCGCGAGACCCTGCCACACACGGAGTTGGCCGAGATCGTGCTCGACGAGAGCGGTTACACCGAGATGTGGCAGAAAGACCGTTCGGCCGACGCCGCCGGCCGGCTCGAGAATCTCAAAGAACTTGTGCGCTCGATGGAGGAGTTCGAGAACCTGCAAGGTTTTCTCGAACACATCTCGCTGGTGATGGACCGCGATGGCGGCGCGGACGAGGATGCGGTTTCGGTCATGACTCTGCATTCCGCCAAGGGACTGGAATTCGACAACGTCTTTTTGCCCGGCTGGGAAGAAGGACTGTTTCCGCATCAGCGCGCGCTGGACGAACAGGGACGCGCCGGGCTCGAGGAAGAACGCCGCCTCGCCCATGTCGGCCTGACGCGGGCGCGCCGTCGCGCGAAACTCTACTTCGCCACCAACCGGCGCATTCACGGCTCATGGTCGACGACGATCCCATCCCGCTTTCTCGACGAACTGCCCGCGCAAAATGTCGAGATCACGGAATCGAAGGGCGGCTCGGGCTGGGGCGGAACGGGCGGCTACGGTCCGTCCCGCTTCGACAACATGGAATCCTTCGGCTCGAGTTATTCGACGCCAGGCTGGCAGCGCGCGCAGGCCAATCGCAGCCGCGGCGGTTTCAACGAGGCCGGCGCGGCATATGCAGGCCGGTCGAATTCGAAGCGCGCGCCGATGACCATCGAAGGCGAGCTGGTCGCCAAATCCACCGGCACGGCGTCCGCCTTTTCAACGGGTGATAGGGTCTTTCACCAGAAGTTCGGCTACGGCAAGGTAACGCGGATCGACGGCAACAAGCTGACCATCGCCTTCGACAAAGCCGGCGAGAAAAAGGTGGTCGATAGTTTCGTCGAGCGCGTGTAGCCGATTGCGAAACAACACGCGTGTTCCTATCTCTTGACCCGGACTGTCATCCCGCCGCCAGCCGGTGTCGCTAATCCCATTTCTGCTTTTCATTCACAGCGTATCAAACCTGCATGTCACCCATTATTTCCGTTTCCGGTTTGTCGAAGGTTTATGCATCCGGCTTCACGGCGCTGAAGACGATCAATCTCGACATCAACCGGGGCGAGATTTTCGCGCTGCTGGGTCCGAACGGCGCCGGCAAGACGACACTCATCAGCATCATCTGCGGCATCACGAACCCCTCCATCGGACAGATCCTGGTGGACGGCCACGACATCCAGCGCGACTATCGGGCGACCCGCTCGCTGATCGGTCTCGTGCCGCAGGAACTGCATACCGACGCGTTCGAAACTGTCTGGGCCACCGTCAGTTTCAGCCGCGGGTTGTTCGGCAAGCCCAAGAACCCGGCTCATATCGAGAAGGTTTTGAAAGACCTGTCGTTGTGGGACAAGAAGGACAACAAGATCGTCACGCTGTCCGGCGGCATGAAGCGGCGCGTGATGATCGCGAAAGCATTGTCACATGAGCCGCAAATCCTGTTTCTCGACGAGCCGACCGCAGGCGTCGATGTCGAGTTGCGCAAGGCCATGTGGGATGTGGTGCGGACGCTGCGAGCGTCCGGTGTCACGATCATTCTGACGACGCATTACATCGAAGAGGCCGAGGAGATGGCCGACCGTGTCGGCGTCATCAACAGGGGCGAGATCATCCTGGTCGAGGAAAAGACAGCACTGATGCAGAAGCTCGGCAAGAAGCGGCTGAAGCTGCACCTGCAAGGCAAGGTCGATGCCCTACCCTCGTCACTGGCCGCCTACAATCTCGATCTGGCCGAAAGCGGCAAAGAGTTGATCTACACCTACGACACCCGGAGCGAACATACCGGCATCACCAGCCTGCTGGGCGATCTTCGAGCCGCCGGCATCCGGTTTTCCGATCTCGACACCACCCAGAGCTCGCTGGAAGAGATCTTCGTCAGCCTGGTGAGGGCCTGACATGAACCTCGGGGCTGTGAAAGCAATCTACCGGTTCGAAATGGCACGGACCTGGCGTACGCTGCTGCAAAGCATCGTGTCTCCCGTGGTGTCGACATCGCTCTATTTTGTGGTATTCGGCGCGGCGATCGGCTCGCGCATCACCCAGGTCGAGGGCGTCAGCTATGGCACCTTCATCGTGCCGGGGCTGGTGATGCTGTCGGTCCTGACGCAAAGCATCACCAATGCGTCGTTCGGCATCTACTTCCCGAAATTTATCGGCACCATTTACGAAATATTGTCGGCGCCGGTATCCTATTTCGAAATCGTGCTGGGCTATGTCGGGGCGGCCGCGACCAAGTCGATCATCCTCGGCCTGATTATTCTGGCGACAGCAGGCCTGTTCGTGCCGCTGCACATCCATCATCCGGTTTGGATGCTGACGTTCCTGGTCCTGACCTCCGTGACCTTCAGCCTGTTCGGCTTCATCATCGGCATCTGGGCCGACGGTTTCGAGAAGCTGCAGATGATTCCAATGTTGATCATCACGCCGCTGACATTCCTCGGCGGCAGCTTCTATTCAATCAGCATGCTGCCACCGAACTGGCAGACGGTCGCGCTGTTCAATCCGGTGGTTTATCTCATCAGCGGCTTCCGCTGGAGCTTTTACGAAATCGCCGACGTCAGCCTGTCCGTGAGCATGGGCATGACGGTCAGTTTTCTCGTGATCTGCATGACGGTCGTGTGGTGGATCTTCAGGACCGGCTATCGGCTGAAAAGCTGAGCCTGCTATGCGGATTCACAAAAGACCGCGGCCCGGTTTGCCCCGGACCGCGTCTTATTCTCAAAAAATACTCTTATCGATAGCAGTGGAAATGGCCGTGGCGCCAATAGCCGCGGCACCGATGCCCACGACGCGGCCCGCGATCCGGTATGCCAAGCACGCCCTTGACACCGCCAACCGCGCCACCGACGCCGGCGCCGATCGCACCACCGATCGCACCGCCAACCGGACCAGCCGCACGATTGCCTTCACGCGCACCCTGGTTCGCACCACGCTCCATGCCTCCAAAGACGCCTTGCGCGTGCGCCAGATGTGGAATGGAAAAAAGGGCCAGAGCGGCTGCTGCGGCTGCCGCCGCGAACTGAAGGCGGATTGAAGCTGTCGTCGGCAATGCTGCGGTTCTGGTCTTCATGTGTATCCTCTGCTGGCTCGGCCGCGAACGGGCCATGATCGAATGGATTGACGCCGTCATAACGCGATCGTGTTCCAAAAGTTCCAGAATCGCGACGGGCCGCGGTTGCTTGTTACCGAATTTCCCTTTCGTGACTTTTCGGCCCTGTCTTGGCCTTGGTCATGCCGCTTCGAGATTTGACCATGATACAATCCGCTACTGGAAGCAGAACCGTTTTGAGCGCATATAGGACACGGGGGACGTCAGGCTGCATCCGAGGCCCAGGTAAAATGCGTAGATTTCTTATTCCCGTCACCGGTCTGCTACTCCTTGGCGCCGTCAGCGCCGCTCAGGCGAAGGTGTCGATCCTTGTCGACAAGGACAATCAGCAAATGACCGTCTCCGTCGACGGCGTCGAGCGCTATCATTGGCCGGTCTCGAGCGGAAATCCGTCCCACGAAACGCCGAACGGCAGCTTTCAAGCTTTCCGTATGGAAGCCGATCATTTCTCCAAGGAATTCGACGACGCTCCGATGCCGCACTCGATCTTTTTCACCAAGATCGGTCATGCCATCCATGGCACGTTTTCCGAAGGCAGCCTCGGCGTTCCCGTCTCGCATGGTTGCGTTCGCATATCGCGCGCCAATGCATCGACCCTCTATGCGCTGGTTCAGAAAGAAGGCGTCCTCAATACTACCGTCAAACTGATCGGATCGTCGCGCGTCGCACTGGCGCGCAATCCCCGCGGCAAGCGCAAAACCGATGTCGCCCGTCGCAATCCGCCGGGCGATCAATCTTATGACGCCGTCGGAAATCCGGTCGATCTGACGCAGGGGCGGATCGTCCCAAGTCAGCAGCCGCAAGCGGCCGTTCGCGACGACGGTTATATCTATCCGGCGGACGGCAGTTCCAGCGATCAGCGCTATCCTGCGCCGCGTAGTTCTCGCCGCCTCCGCGATGCGCGAAACGTTCCCCAGCAGTATTACAACGGCAGCGATCAAGCCGATTACGGTTATGCACAACCCTATTCGCCACAGGTGTACGCGCCGCGGCCTTATCGACCGCGGGGCCTGTTCACGGACTTCGGCGACTGACCGCTACGACCGTCGCCGTCCCGTATCGATCGAAGCGGACTATGCCGGATACCGACGTCGTCATCATCGGCGCAGGCCATAACGGGCTCACCTGCGCTGCTTATCTCGCGATGGCCGGACTGCGGGTCAGGGTCGTGGAGCGGCGCAAGGTGGTGGGCGGCGCTGCCGTGACGGAAGAATTCCATCCCGGATTCCGTAATTCGGTCGCGGCCTACACCGTCAGCCTGCTCAATCCGAAAGTCATCGCGGACCTGCGGCTGCATGATCACGGCCTGCGGATCGTCGAGCGCCGAGCCCAGAATTTTTTGCCCGCCCCCGACGGCCAATATATCCTTACCGGCGAGGGCCGCACTGCTGCGTCGGTCGCCAGCCTGAGCGAACGGGATGCCGTCGCGATCGCCGGTTTCATGCGCGAACTGGAAGAGATCGCGGACGTGATTCGGCAGTTCGTGCTGCGCGCACCGCCGAACCTCATCGATAGTTTTGGCCTCAACGCCGCGCATGAATTCGCCAACGCGATCGGCTCAGTCGGAATCCTGCGCGGCCTGACGCTGGAGCAGCAGCGCAACCTGCTCGATCTCTTTGCACGATCAGCCGGAGACATACTCGACGACCGCTTCGAAACCGATCTGGTGAAATCCCTGTTCGGCTTCGACGCCGTCGTCGGCAACTACGCCAGCCCCTACGCAGCCGGCTCGGCCTACGTAATGCTGCATCATGCCTTTGGAGAAGTGAACGGCAAGAAGGGCGTCTGGGGTCACGCCATCGGCGGCATGGGCGCGATTACCCAGGCGATGGCCACGGCCGCTCGCGAACGCGGCGCCGAGATCGAGACCGGAGCCGGTGTAAGCGAGATCGTTGTCGAGCGTGGCCGCGCGACGGGTGTCGTTCTCGATGACGGACGGACGGTCCGCGCGAGATATATCGCCGCAAACGTCAACCCGAAGCTGCTCTACACGCGGCTGCTGCCCGCCGGCTCGCTTGACCCCGCTTTTCTCAATCGCATCAAGAACTGGCGCAACGGCTCCGGAACGTTCCGGATGAACGTGGCGCTCTCCGCCCTGCCCTCCTTCTCGGCCTTGCCGGGCGACGGCGACCATCTCAGCGCCGGCATCATCATCGCGCCCGGCCTCGGCTACATGGACCGCGCCTGGCAGGATGCGCGGCGGTTCGGCTGGAGCCGCGAACCGGTGGTGGAGGTTCTGATCCCATCCGTGATCGATGATTCACTCGCCCCGACCGGCCGCCATGTCGCGAGCCTGTTCTGCCAGCACGTGGCGCCGGAGTTGCCTGACGGCGCATCCTGGGACGACCACCGCGACGAGGTCGCCGACCTCATGATCGCAACCGTCGACCGCTACGCGCCCGGCTTTGCCGCCAGCGTGATCGGCCGCCAGATCCTGTCTCCGCTCGACCTCGAACGCGAATTCGGACTGCTGGGTGGAGACATTTTCCACGGCGCGCTGACGCTGAACCAGTTGTTCTCCGCCCGGCCGATGCTGGGGCACGCCGACTATCGGGGACCGCTGAAAGGTCTCTACCATTGCGGCTCCGGTGCGCATCCGGGCGGCGGCGTCACCGGCGCACCCGGCCACAACGCGGCGCGCGCGATCCTGCGGGATCACCGGGCGCTGTTCGCCCGCCATTAGAGCCTTTCCGCGTCTGATAAAATCAGAAGCGGGGCTCATGATTTTTGATTTGATCCGTTTTCTTCACGCGAACCGGTATCCACTTCGCTCGAAAACGCTTTGACCGCTCACGCGACCAGCAGCACATAGACCGCCATCAACGGCGTGAGCCCGAGCACGATGGCGCTGATGCCAAACGCCCACATAATGTCCTCGGCCGCGATCCCGGATGTTCCTCCGGTCGGCTCGACCTCGTCGATGCCTTCCATGACGCCCCCGCATTCTGCTTGGGAGCATCGATACCGACAAAACTCTAACAAACCTCGCCGCGATTTCGCTGTGATTTGGACACAAGAGCTACCGGGAATTAACCCTCGCGGGCACTGCGCTGCCCAAGCCCTCATGCATCTCTTGTTCTGCAACAGCGAAATCCCGCCCGAAAGCTTGATAACCCGCCGCCCGGCCTGTGGATATCTTGTGGATATCCTGTTGATAACATGTTGAAAACAACCCGGAAAATCGCGCAACGGCGGTTCGGGATTTATGGGACGATCCGGGGTGGTCCATCGCGTTTCAGACGTCTGACCGACCCGGTCGCGAGACTCTATGATTTTGATTTAACGCGTTTTCTTCACACGAACCGGTACCCATGTGGCTCGAAAACGCTATAAGTTGCCGCTTTGTGCCAAAGCAAATGTTTGGCAAAGCAGGCAGGTAACTGGGGGTTGGTGTGCTGAACATTCTTGGCCGGGTCTTTCTCACGATCGTTATCCCGATAGTCGGAGGTTACCTCGGCACATCATTGAACACCTTCGACATTTATCTGGCCCTCGCTGCCTCGTGGTCGTTCTGGGCCTATGCGCAACCAGGGCCCCAAGAGCTTTGGCAAACGGGCGGCTGGGCCGGCATTCTGAAAGGCTGGCTTCTCATGGCGATCGCCGTGCTCATGGTGGCCGGGCCGGCTTATGGCGTCGGCTATCTTATCGCCAGAACCTGGGCCCCGGCCGGATCCTGACCCTGTTCGTCGGACGTCCATGACCAACACCGTCACGCCGGCGACCAGTCGCGCCACCTTCGCCATCGGCGAGGAGCAGGTCGCGCGGCGGGTAGTCGACCTCCTGACCGAGACACTCGACGACGGCGAGCTTGCGGTCGCCGCATTCGAACGCAGCGACGGCCGCTGGGGCGTTTCGATGCACTTCGCCACCCCGCCCGATGAAGAGCGAATCCGCGCGCAGGTGACGCTGGTCGCCGGCGATGCCGTCGCGCAAACCGTTGTCTTCGATACGGTTGCCGCCAGGGATTGGGTCGAGGCCAGCCTCGAAGGTCTGGCGCCGGTCCCGGCCGGGCGCTTCGTCGTCCACGGCCGGCATGACCGCGCACGCGTCCCGCCAAATAAACTCGGCATCGAGATCGAGGCCGCGCTGGCATTCGGCACCGGTCACCATGGCACGACCCGCGGCTGCCTGCTGCTGCTCGATCAGGTGCTGCGCAGCAAGATGCCGCGACGGGTTCTCGATCTCGGCGCGGGCACCGGTGTTCTCGCCATCGCCGCGGCCAAGGCGCTGCATCTGAACGTGCTGGCCAGCGACATCGATCCGCGTTCGGCGATCGTGGCGAAGGAGAACGCCGCGCTGAACGGCGTCGGCGATCTTGTCTGGTCGATCTGCGCGACCGGTTTTTCCGCGCCGCTGTTGCGGACGCGCGCGCCATTCGATCTGGTGCTGGCGAACATTCTGGCCAATCCGCTGCGGCAGATGGCGCCGGTCATGGCAACTCATCTCGCGTCCGAGGCCATGGTGATCCTGTCGGGGCTGCTGCCGCATCAGACCCGCGGCGTGATCGCGGCCTACCGGGCGCAGGGGCTGGTGCTGATCCGGCAGATGCGGATCGACGGATGGTGCAGCCTGCTGATGCAGAATCGAGGCTAAGCCCGTCCCGCTCCGCTGGACCCGGCCTAGCCGGACCGTCGGATGCATCGCCGCGTTGCGTAGCCATCCTCGCGATCCTATGATGCCGAAAGAATGTTCGAAGCCCATTTCCAGACCTTCGAGGATCCCGAAGGCGGCGTCGCGCTCACCGCCCGCCTCGCCGCGTTTCGCGAGGAGATGCACCGGCGGCAGTTGACCGGCTTCGTGATTCCGCGCGCCGACCAGCAGCAGAACGAATATGTCGCGCCCTCCGAGGAGCGGCTGGCATGGCTCACCGGCTTCACCGGATCGGCCGGCCTCGCCGTCGTGCTCGCCAAGGAAGCCGCCGTGTTTGTTGACGGCCGCTACGCATTGCAGGCGGCGCAACAGGTGGATACTCACGCCTGGAGCATCGTTTCGCTGGTCGACCCGCCTCCCGAAAGCTGGCTGGCGGAGCATCTCAGTGCCGGCGACCGGGTCGGATACGATCCCTGGCTGCATACTACGGCGGCGGCGGAGCGTCTCGCAAAGGCTTGCGCGAAAGCCGGCGCCGAACTGATCCCCGTCGAGAGCAATCCGGTCGACAGCATCTGGACCGATCGGCCCGCGCCGCCGCTCGGCCCGGTCACGATCCATGACGCGAGGTTCGCAGGCGAGACCGAGGCCGACAAGCTGACGCGCATCCGCGCCGAAATGAAGAAGCTCGGCGTCGATGCGACGGTGTTGTCGGATTCCCACGCGGTGGCCTGGACCTTCAACATTCGCGGCGCCGACGTCTCGCACACCCCGCTGCCTCTGTCCTACGCGTTGGTGCCGAAGGACGGCCGCCCTGTCGTGTTCATCGACTCCCGCAAACTCTCCAACACGAGCCGCGATCATCTCGAACGCAACGCCGACGTGTGCGAGCCGGATGCGTTGACCGAGGCACTGACCGCAACGGCCAGATCGGGCGCATCGATCGGGCTCGACAGCGCCACCGCCGCCGATGCCTTGACCCGTCTGATTACGTGCGCCGGCGGCAAACCGGTGCGCGGCAACGATCCGGTCTCGCTGCTGAAGGCCGCGAAGAACCCGACCGAGATCGCGGGTGCACGCAGCGCGCATCAGCGCGACGCCGTGGCGCTGGCGCGGTTTCTCGCCTGGGTCGACCGCGAGGCGCCGAAGGGCGCGCTGACCGAGATCGACGCCGTCGAAGCACTGGAAACCTTTCGCCGCGACACCGGCGCGTTGAAGGACGTTTCCTTTCCGACCATCGCAGGCACCGGGCCGAACGGCGCCATCGTCCATTATCGCGTCACCCGCAAGAGCAACCGCCGCATCGCGCCCGGCGACCTGCTGCTGATCGACTCCGGCGCGCAATACGAGGACGGCACCACCGACGTCACCCGCACCATCGCGATCGGCCAACCGACCGACGAGATGCGCGACCGTTTCACCCGCGTGCTGCGCGGCCACATCGCCATCGCGCGCGCGGTGTTTCCCGACGGCACCACCGGCGCGCAGCTCGACACGCTGGCGCGGCAGTTTCTCTGGCAGGCCGGCGTCGACTTCGAGCACGGCACCGGCCACGGCGTCGGCAGCTATCTGTCAGTGCATGAAGGTCCGGCGCGGATTTCGAAACTCGGCACCACACAGCTCAAGCGCGGAATGATCCTGTCCAACGAGCCGGGCTACTATAAACGTGACGCCTTCGGCATCCGGATCGAAAATCTGGTGCTGGTCGCGGCGATGGAGATTCCCGGCGCGGAGAAAGCCATGAACGGCTTCGAGACCC
>NZ_MKRN01000079.1:32167-32550 GCF_001896955.1 Nitrobacter sp. 62-13
AGGCCACAAAAGTCTGGCTCGACGCCGCGACCGAGCCGCTGCCGTAGCGCGCGCGAGGCTTGCATCGTTCGCGTCGCGAAAACGCGCTCGGCGCTCGCGCCATTCGCGCAAAAAAATAGTCGGCAACGATATCCTGACCTGCTCCGGGCTTGCGCTCCACCGCATCCCGCCCCACATTCGTGTGACTCGGCTAAGGTGTAGCTTCCCTATCGAGCGCTTCAGAGGAAACGATATCGATTAAAATTAGTGACGTCGGAAGGCCGCTTTTGTCCACGATACGACGACAAAGTATCAAGACGTCATTTCGTCTCATTGCCTCAAGTATTGGGTCCAATAATCGGCTTCTATCTCCGCGAGGCACAATAAAGTTCAAGACTCTGGGC
>NZ_MKRN01000080.1:0-3957 GCF_001896955.1 Nitrobacter sp. 62-13
AATCACTTCGTCACGGCGGGCGCTTCCTCCAGCCTGATTGACCTATTCGATGGCGACGAAGGCAACCAGCAAGAGCAACTGGGCGTTTGGCTGACCGACAACCTTCAACCTTCGGGTGTCCATCACAGCCCACAAATTCCGAAGGGGAACGGAACGCGGGAACTAACCGACATACTGTTGAGCCACGAGTTCGGTGCGGTGTTGATTGAATCCAAGACGCTTTCGGTTTTAGCGCGGGAACGACTGCCGGACAGAGCTAAGCTAAAGCGCGACGTTTCCGCCCATATCGGCAAAGCGTTCGCTCAATTGCGCGGGGCCATACGGGCCCTTAAATCCGGCGTTCCGGTGACAAGCCTCAAGGGCAACACGCTGTCAGTTGAATGTGAACACCCTGCTCACGCTATTGTTCTAATTCCTGATCTGGAACTTGTGGACGACCGCGCAGCCTACGGCATCGAGTTCATACGAAACTTCATGGATGCAACCGGCGGGTTCCCCCATCTACTCGATATTTCGGAGTTGCTCCGCATCGTGCAAGCTGCCGAAATGATAGCGGCGCGAGGCACAACAACCACACCGATGATGGCTTTCGACTATTACCTTATGGAACGCGCCAAAAAGGCGGTGGATGCTGGCACAATGTGCATCGAAGTGCTGTTACGCTTAGTCGATGATGAAACGACGGCAGACTGACGGGCGAGCCAATGCCCCATCGGGGTATAGCGTAAGATCAGCCGTTCACTATGCCGCTTGGTGCGGATGCGGTGATCGGCGGCAATATCACACCATAGAGGGCAATCGGCGGTGTTTGGCGGAGCCGGAGGGATTCGAACCCTCGATAGGGCTTTACAACCCTATAACGGTTTAGCAAACCGCCGCCTTCAGCCACTCGGCCACAGCTCCGTCGATGCTCGATATGCCCGACGCGCTCGCCAGCCGCAAGCACCGGATCGTGAGAAGCGTCCCCGGCGCGGCAGAATCGTCCGTGTCACTCTGTGCGGGCTGGCTATCTGTCGGGACTTTGGACGATGGCTGCATTGGCCCAGAAGTCGCGCAGCGCAAAAAAGCATCGGAAAAACCTGTCGAATCAGCTCGTGCAACGCTCGCGATGATTCGCCGCGATCGCGCGTCCGACAGACACGCCGCCCACGAGCCGGCCGTCCAGCTATGCGCGGTCTCCGAAGACCTCTTTTGAAAAACACGTGACGAAGCAATGGCTTGCGCGGCCGTCTGCAACGGCGGGGCGTGATGTTTGTGCAACACGCCGCGAAAAACGCTTGGAGCCATTCTATTCTGGCGCGTTCCTTCATTGCGTGTGCACATCGGTTCGGTAATTGTGAACACACGACGGAGGGGGGCATCCCAAGGTCGTTCCGTATTAGTGGTTCGCTGTTTTTGGTGGTTCGCTTGAGTCCCTCGCGTTGAGCGGAAGTGTTCGACTAACGCGAAACGGCTAGGCGGTTAGTCAGGGACTGAGGAACGTTTTCTTCGAGCGACAGACGCTCAACGGATCCGGAACCTGCCCTACAGAGCAACTTGGAGGTTGAAATGAAATTGATGAAGAGCCTTTTCCTCAGCTCGGCGGCGGGTCTGATCGCCGTGAGCGGGGCACAGGCTGCTGATCTTCCGTTGAAGGCCAAGGCGGTCGAATACGTGAAGATTTGCTCCCTGTACGGCGCGGGCTTCTATTACATTCCCGGCACCGACACCTGCCTTAAGCTCGGCGGCTATATCCGTGCGGATATGGGCGTCAATACCAACGGACTCCAAACCGGCAACACCGGTGGTCTCGGCGGTGCGAATAACCGGCTCAGCAACGACTTCACCTGGCGGGCGCGTGCGAATTTGAACATCGATACCCGCACAGCCACCGAATACGGCGTGGTCCGCACCTATTTCGATGCGAACTACACGTGGACCTCAGGCGGTTACCCCGGTTCGGGGGGAGGCGCGACTGCGTATGACGGAAATCCGAACGGTGCCGTCTCCGGTGGCCAGCTTGGGTTGAACTATGCGTTCATCCAGTTCGCCGGCTTCACGATCGGTAAAGCCGTCTCGGCGTTCAGTGCTCCCTGGGGAGCCTATCCGGGCAACATCTACGACGGTCTCGTCGGCGGCGGCGGCGCGACTTCGCAGGGTGTGAACCAGTTCGCCTATACCGCGGAATTCGGCAACGGCGTATCGGCCACGGTCAGTGCGCAGGATCCGAGCGCGTACTATCAGCCGGGCATTTTCAACCTTGCCACTGCGTCGGCGGCTAACTTCGGTTACGGCGCCAGCGCCTATGGTGGAACTCGCGCTCCGGACGTCGTCGGCCAGATTCGCGTCGATCAGGCCTGGGGCCTGTTCCAGGCCTCGGTTGCGGCGCATAATAACAATCCCGCCTACTACGGTGCCACGCAGGATACTGGCGGTCCCGGAGATAAGTGGGGTTGGGCCGGTCAACTCGCTCTGACAATCAAGAATATCCCGACCGGACCGGGCGACACGATCAACGTGTCGGGCGTCTACACCAATGGCGCGACCCGTTACAACTTCCAGGAACTGGCCGCTACGGCGGGTGCCAACACGATCTATTCCGGCATAACCGGCATTGGATACGGCTTTGCGCCGGATTCGGTGTATGATGCTGGCGGTTCGCTCCAGCTGGTTTCGACCTGGGGTATGCGCGGTGCCTTCAACCACAATTGGAACCCATACTGGGCCACGTCGGTTTTCGGCGCTTACGCATCGGTTAGGTACACCGGCGCTGCCAAGGCTGCGTTGTGCGGTGTGGGTGGCACGGTTCCTGTCTTCCTCGGTGCGGGCGTCACCACCTGCAACCCGGATTTCAACATCGGACAGGTCGGTGCGAACCTCCGCTGGACTCCGGTCAAGAACCTGACGTTCACGACGGAAGCGGTTTACACCATGCTGGATCAGAAGTACGCCGGCACGGCCGCTCTCGGAACCAGCGTAGCCAATGCCAAGCCCGGGGGTGCCTATACCCTGAAGGATCAGGATACCTGGACGGTCATGCTCCGCGCGCAGCGCAACTGGTAATACCGGTCGCCTGACAATTCGAAAGAACCCCCGGCGGGAAACTGCCGGGGTTTTATTTTATCGGCGAGGCGAAGGTTGGGACGCAATGCCGCCGAGCGACGATCGAAGCTTGATGCCACGATGGGCCGGGATTGGCGGGGCAGTCGTGGTTATCTTTGGCTTGAGCGGCCTGGAGCCATCACAACCTCTTGAGGCTTGCCAGGCCGCGATAGTACTCTGTGAACATCTTCCGTGATTCTCTTGGGAGCTTGCGAACAGCGGAGCGCAGGCTACGCCACCGGGCAAACATAGAAGTTTCAAATGAAATTCATGAAGAGCTTTTTCCTTGGCTCGGCGGCAGGTCTCGTCATCATAAGCGGGACGCAGGCCGCTGATCTTCCGTTGAAGGCCAAGGCGGTCGAATACGTGAAGATCTGCTCCCTGTACGGCGCGGGCTTCTACTACATCCCCGGCACCGACACCTGCATCAAGCTCGGCGGTTATGTGCGTGCCGACATGGGCATCAACACCAACTTGATGTTCGCCGGCAACACCGTGGGCGCCGGCGGCGCGCAGAACCGTTTCAGCAATGCCTTCACCTGGCGGTCGCGAGCAGACTTGAACGTCGATACCCGCACTGCGACCGAATACGGCGTGGTTCGCACCTACATGGAGACGGTCTTTTCCTGGACCTCGGGCGGTTACGCCGGCGCGGGAAATGGTGCGACGATGTACGACGGAAATCGGAACGGCGCCGTCTCCGGCGGCCAGCTTGGCGTGTACTATGCCTTCATCCAGTTCGCCGGTTTCACGGTGGGTCGAGCTGCTTCCCAGTTCAGCACTCCGTGGGGAAACTATCTGGGCAACAATATCTTCGACGGTCTCGTCGGCGGTGGCGGCGGTATCATCGGCGTGAACCAGTTCACCTATACGGCC